>JAPDPQ010000032.1 GCA_034506395.1 candidate division KSB1 bacterium
GTGGCAGGAGCCTGGTACGGGTTTGAGCCGTTGTAGGTGGCGTAACGATCGAACAATTGCACCAGCTTCGGATGCTTGAAAAATCGAGACACGCCCTGATGAACGGTACGAAATGGATCGATCTGCGGGGCACGAAATAGTTTCAAAAACGTCTTCCATTTGGCCAGCTTCTTGATTTCGTGCATGGGCGTAAATAAAAACACATCGGCGGTGATGTCATAAATCCGCTTGGTATAAGCCAAAAATAGCTCGTACCGTTTCGCATCGTCCTCAGAAAATTTTCTCATTTCGCTGATCATCCTGGAAGTATCAGCCGTGGCGTCCAGCGTACTGCCGTCCTGCCAGAAATAGCGACAGATGGGATCGATGGGGACGAATTCCAGATAATCGGATCGCTTCTCGCCAATTGAATCGAACAGCTCATCGATCACAAACGGCATGGTCAAGAGGGATGGTCCTGTATCGAAGCGAAAGCCGTCGGCGATCCACTGGTTCATCTTGCCGCCCAGGGTTTCGTTTTTCTCAAAGAGCTGAACCCGATGGCCCTGATGAGCCAATCTTATCGCTGCTGTTAGACCACCCAGGCCGCCACCGACAACTACAATTTGTTTTTTTGAAATTATCTTCATTAAAACTTCAAAACTCAAAATACAAATGACAAACAAGTTTTAAATTTCAATAACCAAACGTCAGTCACATCAAATGTCAAAACTAAAATTATTTTTAACCGCTAATTTGACGAATTAAGCCAATTTCGCTAATTAATGTCTGAATGAAAACGAGTAAATTTGTTGTAGAAGTTTCGTTCCGAACGAAAGGTCCGTGTAAAAACAGTTTAATTCTCGTCATTCCGAACGGAGCGCAGCGGAGTGAGGAATCTCGATTTTTAAAAGACATCTTAGCTTAAAGAGATTTCTCGCTTCGATCGGAATGACGGTTAGTATAAGAGATTCCACATTTTCACATTTGACTTACAGATTTCTCCCTTCGGTCGAAATGATAATGATATGTAAATGCTCTCGACAGCAAATTACACCATCACTACTGATCACTGGCGGCTGATTACTGATTACTGATCACTTTTTACTGATCACTGATTACTGTTCACTGATAGCTGTTTTTTAAATTTCTCATAAAGAACCGTGCACAACAAAATCAGCGCATACCCAAACCCAAAATCTTCGATCGGGATTGTAAAGATGCGAAAGTTCAATTGATAAGCCTCACTGTACAGCACCACAGGTCGCCACGTCAGATAGCCATTGAAAATCAGCATGGCCAGTGCTGAGATCGCCAGATATTGCACCGTGCGAAGCTGGAGAAAAATTTTCGTTTTCAATTTCCAGTCGAGCAGCGCCACCAATCCCAGAGCGATGAGCACCAGTCCCGTGTATTCTTTGCCCGCCCAAAATAATCCGATGCCTGCGGGGATTCCGATATACAAAATCTTCGGAACGATGTGAAGGTTTTTTATCTCCCGATTTTTGAAATACGCCGCAAACACCTCCCAAATGAACAGCGAGGCATAAGGGATGGTGATGAAGAACAGCCATTCTTCAATGGGCAATCTTAAAATTTTGAACCCCAGCGTATATTGATCGTTGAACCACCAGTGGCGTCCCGTGACAATGGCATCCCAGGCGACAAATATGGCCAGTGAAATCAAAATGGCTTTGAAGACATTGGGCCACTTGTCCACAAAATGAACTTTTCGGTCAAAGCTCAGGGATAGCGGACCGCTGAGGACGATGAGATTGAATATGAGATATTCTGCGTTCATGATTTTTTGTATTATGTGCTCAACGGATTTTTAAATTTGGTTTCACAATTTGTCCTGATTTCCATATAGCCAGAATAATTGATATGCCATTTTGATCCTATTAACATCCCCCCTGTCCCCCCTTCAAAGGGGGGGAACTATAGGAAGTCCCCCTTTGAAGCCTGTGCCCGCAGGGTAGGGGATTTAGGGGGATGTTAAAATTAACTCTAGCCAACCAGTATTATTAATCAGTTGTGTTTCCTTTTAAATCATTAGATAATCAAATCATCAAAAAGATTCAATAAAAAAGCGATATGAGCGAATAATCAAATTGAATTGCCCATTTTTTTCAAGATCGATGGCTTTTTGATCAATTTGATATAGCTCATATCGCTTAAATGGCTTGACTTTTGATTATGGATTGCTTATATTCACGGGCGAGTTGCAGTGCAAGATGTGGTGCTATCCATTGAATGGCTAAAAGATGGTGAAAATTTACCTAAAAATCAAGCAAAAAATTGGAATTGACAAAAATCCTAAATAACAAACATCAAATTCCAAATAAATCTCAATGATCAAATTTTAATCTTCAAACCTCCAGCCTTTTTTCTCAGGAAATTGGCACATTTGAAATTTGAAATTTTGGGATTGGATATGATTTTTTATTCGAGGTTTGTTTTTTGGATGGTTTTCTGACTTAAATATGAAAAATAGGAAAAAATGTCATTTCGATCCGCCAGTTGGCAATTGGCGTCAACCTAAGAGTGAAATGTCATTCTGAGCGACTGCAGGGAGCGAAGAAACTCTTGATTTAGCAAAAATAGGTGCGTTTATCGAGGGGATTCTTCGTCGCTTCGCTCCTCAGAATGACATCGTTTCGTCATTCATTCGCTTGGGTTGACGGGTATGGCCAGTTGGCGGAGAGAAATCTGATTAATTAATTGATAGCATGAGAAAAACAGATTCCTCACTCCTCCGCCCACTGGCGGATTCGTTCGGAATGACAGGCATATTCTAATTTTGCAGAACTGTATGATTTCGAAGGAATCAATATGATTAATCAAGCCAAAATACTATTGACAGGTGCCACAGGCTACATCGGCGGTCGATTGCTGCGGGCGCTCAAGGAAAAAAAGTATTACGTTCGCTGCATGGCCCGAAGGCCTGAGGCGCTGAAGCATCAAATTGACGAGCGCACTGAGGTCGTTTACGGGGATCCCTTAAAGCGGGAGTCGCTGGAACAAGGGAATGTGTTTAAAGATATCGATGTGGCATTTTATTTTGTGCATTCGCTGGGTTCAAAGGAGAGCTTTCTGGTGCAGGATCGAATAGCGGCGCAGAATTTCAGCGAGGTCGCCAAAGCCAATGGTGTGAAGCGGATCATCTACCTGGGCGGGCTGGCCAATCCCGAGGAGAAGCTATCGGATCACCTCAAGAGCCGACTGGAGGTGGGCGACTATCTGCGGAGCTCGGGCATTCAGGTCATCGAGTTTCGGGCGTCGATCATCCTGGGTTCGGGCAGCCTGTCGTTCGAAATGATCCGTGCGTTGGTGGAGCGGCTGCCCATCATGATCATCCCGAAATGGGTGCGCATGCCTGCTCAGCCGATCGCCATCGAAGACGTAATCGCCTATCTCATCGCTGCCATTGACTTGAAGACGGATCAGAATGAGATTTTTGAGATCGGCGGCGCCAACAAAATGTCCTATCAGGGCATCATGAAAGAATATGCCCGCCAGAAGGGGTTGAAGCGACTGATGATCCCTGTGCCTGTGTTGACGCCGAGGCTCTCCAGCCTCTGGCTGGGATTAGTGACGCCATTATACGCCCGAGTGGGCAAAAAATTGGTCGATAGCATTAAGCATCCAACGATCGTTCGAGACAGGCGGGCGCTGGAGGTGTTCGATATCAAGCCGAAGTCGGTGAAACACGCCATCACCCAGGCGCTATGCAATGAGGAACGAGAGTTTGCCGAGACCAAATGGTCAGATGCGCTGTCGGCAGCGGGCAATATGCCGAAGGATTGGGGTGGCGTGCGTTTCGGCAATCGGATCATCGATGCGAGGCAGGTGAAAGTCAATGTTCCGCCCGAAAAGGCGTTCGAGCCGATCCGAAGGATTGGCGGGGACACGGGCTGGTATTATGCCAACTGGTTGTGGAATCTGCGGGGTTTTCTGGATTTGCTGGTCGGTGGCGTGGGCGTGCGTCGTGGCAGACGAGATCCTGAACATGCCTACGTCGGCGATGCCATCGATTTCTGGCGGGTGCAGGCATACGAGCCGAACAAGCGCTTGCGCCTACTGGCCGAGATGAAACTCCCCGCCCGTGCCTGGCTGACCTTCGATGTCGAGCCAACACCCGATGGCGGTTCGATTATTCATCAAACCGTGGAATATGATCCGATTGGATTATGGGGAATTGTATATTGGTATCTGGTTTATCCGTTGCATGCGTTTATTTTTCCTGGGATGATTCGCAATATCGCTAAAGCAGCAGAGAGACCATCCGATTCCCACTGATGATAGAACAGCCACGGATCATTTCTTTAAAAATATCAATGAAGGTTCAATCATCTGTGGAGACATTTTTTACCCACTAATGATAGAACAACCACGGCGTATTTCAGTAAAAAAGCGTTCGAAGTTTTATCGTCTGTTGGAACATTTTTATGTCCACTGAGAATAAAATAGCCACAGACCATTTTTTTAAAAAAATCAATGGAGGGTATATCATCCGTGGGAACATTTTTTTACCCACTGATGATAGAACAGACATAAATCAATAAACAAAAAAATCATTAGTGGTCGTTTTATATCGGTGGGGACATTTTTTGCCCAATAATTATAAAATCTCCACGGGTCATTTCATCAAAAAATATCAGTGGAAGTTCTATCATCCGTGGGAACATTTTTTTACCCACTGATGATAGATCAGCCATGGATCATTTCACCCAAAAAAATATCATAGTAGTTTATTATCCGTGGGGAAGATTTCTGTTATTCGAAGGAGAGTAAAATGAACGATCGTCCGAAACTCGGAATCAGCACCTGTCTGTTGGGTGTAAACGTTCGTTATGATGGTGGTCATAAGCTGGATCGCTACTTGCGAGATGTGGTGGGACAATTTGTGGACTGGGTGCCCGTCTGTCCCGAAGTCGAGTGCGGTTTGCCGATACCACGGGAGGCGCTGAGGCTGGTCGGTGATCCAGAGAATCCCCGATTGGTAACCAGCCGCACAGGTATCGATAAAACCGAGCAGATGTTGACCTGGGCCAAGATGCGCCTGGATCAATTGGAAAAAGAAAATCTCTGCGGCTATATTTTCAAGAGCAAATCCCCCAGCTCAGGGATGCAGGGCATCAAAGTCTATGACAAAAACGGCGTTCCCAGCAAGAAAGGCGTGGGCGTCTTTGCTCGAGCATTCATGGAGCGATTCCCGCTGATGCCAGTGGAGGACGAGGGCCGCCTCAACGACGCCCGACTGCGGGAGAATTTCATCGAACGGGTGTTTGTCTACAAACGCTGGCTCAATTACGTGCAAAACGATGGCTCCCGCAAAGGCCTGGTGGATTTCCACACCGATCATAAATTGCTGATCATGGCCCACAGTCCCAAACATCTCTCAGAATTGGGCAAATTGGTGGCCCAGGCCAAAGAGCTCGAGCCGAAGGAATTGCAGAATCAGTATCTCACCACGCTGATGACGGGCCTGAAACTCCATGCCACTGTCAAAAAAAACGTGAACGTCCTGCAGCATTGCATGGGCTATTTCAAAAAGCAATTGTCGGCAGATGAGAAGCAGGAGTTGCTGGAAGTAATCGGCAATTATCACAAAGGCCTGATCCCGCTGATCGTTCCGATCACGTTACTGAATCATTATGTGCGGAAATACAATGAACCATATTTGAAGCGGCAATATTATCTAAATCCGCATCCAATTGAGCTAATGCTTAGAAATCATGTTTGAGATGCAATCGATGCGAGTTCATCGACCTTAAGTTACCACTCAAATCAGCTCTATTGAAATTGGTTTGATTCTCATCATTGATGTAGAGAAGATCAGAACATTGCTGCATGGATCGGCAGGCTGAGTTTTAGTTGATTGTTCTCTATTATCGACGCAAAAATAAAAACGTGCAATTTGCAAAAGCTCATTTCATTCTCCGTTGAAAGCGCAAAGCTGCGAAGGAAAATATCATGCTTCCAAAAATTACTAAAGCAATCCCTTGCCAATAAAGGTATTTCATCCCTGCTCCTTTGATAAACAATTCTCTGACGACAACGACCAAGTATCGCATTGGATCAAGGTAGGAGAGATATTGTGCTATTCGAGGCATATTTTCAATCTGAAAAAGGAATCCAGATAAGAACATGAAAAAGACGATAAAAAAGAAACTCATGAACATGGCCTGCTGCTGAGTTTGGACCGAAGCCGAGACAAACAGACCGATTCCCAGCGTGGTAAATAAATAGACGACGATGAACAATGCAAATAAGCCCAAATTACCAGCAATAGGGATATGATACCAGACCTTAGCGAAAGCAATGGCCAAAGAAACCTCCAGAAGCCCTATAGCGGCAAACGGGACGATTTTTCCAATTAGCATTTCATGTTTTTTAATTGGCGCGACCAATAATTGTTCGAGAGTTCCAATCTCTCGTTCGCGCACCAGACCAATGGCACTGATCAGCGTCGTAACCATGGTCAGTAGAAAAACGATCAGCCCCGGGATCATAAAATGGCTAAACTTCAAATCCTCGTTGTACCAAACCCGAACATTGGCCGTCAATAGATGAATTTCTGTGCCGAGTTGAACATATTGCGTTAACTGCTCGGAGAGAAAACTCTCAAGAATTCCAGAAATATAGCCCAGCGCCATAGTCGATGAATTGGAATCCACCCCATCGACCAAAATTTGAATAGCCGTGGGAATATTGCTCGCTATGTTTTTTGTTAAATTGTCAGGAATAACGATGGCTACGGATGCCCTACCCCGATCCAGATAATCAGCCAAGTTTTGCTGGTGCGGTTCAAAATATTTCACTCGAAAATATGCTGAATTTCGTATCCGTTCCACCAACTGGCGGCTCAATTGAGAATTATCAAGATCGCAAATAACTGTCGCGATGTTCTTCACTTCTGAAGAGACCACATACCCCAAAATGAGCAATTGGACGATGGGGATAATAATCAGAATTCGGATCAGCGATGGATCGCGCCGAATTTGAATGAATTCTTTTTTGATCAAATGGAACGTTCGGCTCATAGCCTACCCTTCCAGATTGGTTTTAAAACGGTTGACACTAATCAGCAATAAAAGTGTTCCGAAGGCAATCAAAAAGATTGCTGGCTGGTAGAAATAACTAAAACCAGTGCCCTTGAGCATAATGCCTCGGATAATGATCAAGAAATATTTTGCTGGGACAAAATAGGAAATAATTTGCAATGCAATCGGGAGCGAGGCGATGGGAAAAATGAACCCAGAAAGCATAATTGCTGGGAGAGTCGTGGTCAACTGGGCAAGTACCATCGCCGTCTGCTGGGTTTTCGCTCGGGCTGAGATAAACACCCCTAAGCTCAAACCCGCATAGACATAAAAAAGGCTAAACAGCAGCAACAACCATGGGCTACCGCGGAATGGAACACCGAAGATAATTTTAGCGCAAATCACCACCATCATTGCATCCACCAGCGCTAATATCACGTAAGGTGCAATTTTGCCCAAGATGATCTCGTATGGTCGGATGGGCGAGACCAGTAGCTGCTCCATGGTCCCAGTCTCGCGTTCCCTGGTGATTGTAAGTGATGTTAAGAGGGCACAGATCAACATCATGAACACAGCCACAAGGCCGGGCACAATGAAATGTGCGCTTTTCATGTCTGGGTTGAACCAAACTCGCGGCCGAAGCTCTAATGGAGGATTCATGATGAGGGTATTCATCTCCAACGAACATTCTATTAGGAACGATCTGGCATAATTGATGGCGATAGTGGCCGTTCGCGAATTGGCCCCATCAATAATGAATTGCACAGGGATTTGAGGATCGGTTTTCAAGCGCTTCGAATAATTTTGAGGAATCACCAGTGCAGCGAGAAAATTTCGGTGCATTAAAGCAGGTTCGATGTCAGCCCGTCTTTGCAGATAGGTAGTAATTTTGAAATAGCCAGAACTGACCAATCGCTGAACCAAATGCCTCGACGCTGGGGTCCTATCTTCATCCAGAACCCCAATCGGAATCTGCTTGATGTCAAACGTAATAATATACCCATAAAGCAGCACAAGGATAATTGGCAATAGAAAGGCGATCACTAAGCTGCGGGGATCACGTATGATATGGAGAAACTCTTTCTGGACAATTGCCACAACGCGCGGTTTCATATAGCTTATCTCATTCAACGGTTATGCTTGAAATAGATTTCCGACAATCCAAGCTTCAAATGATTTGTGTTACCATTGGGAAACCACAGTTCGCTAAAGTTTTCCTCGATACCAAAATAGCCTAAATGCGTGGCCTAACCAAGTTGATAAACACATCCTCGATAGTAGCTTGGTGATAGCGCTCCTTCAGTTGCTCTGGGGAACCGATAGCGATAATTTTTCCATCATGCATGATTGAAAGCCTGTTGCAGTATTCAGCCTCATCCATGTAATGAGTCGTGACGAATATCGTAATGCCTTCGCTGGCTAAATCGTAAATCAGACTCCAGAAGCTCCTTCGGGAAATAGGATCGACGCCGCCAGTGGGTTCATCTAAAAATAAAATTTGGGGTCGATGCATGACAGCGCAGCTTAATGCCAAGCGCTGCTTCCAACCGAGTGGAATATCCCGGGTCAATTTATGCAGATGCTCGCCCAGCCCAATGGAAGCGATCAACTGACTTTGAGCTGCCTTTTGCTGAGATCGACCTAAGCCATAGATACCAGCATAGAATTCAAGGTTCTCCGCCACGGTCAAGTCCTCGTAGAGCGAAAATTTTTGAGACATATAGCCGATGTTCTGTTTGATTTGATCAGCCTGCCGATAGATATCGTAACCAGCTACCACCGCGCTCCCAGAGGTCGGCAATAACAGTCCACAGAGCATCCGGATGGTCGTGGTCTTGCCAGCGCCATTGGCTCCAAGAAAACCGAAAATTTCGCCGCGATAGACCTGAAATGAAATATGATCGACCGCCACAAAACTCCCGAAAGTCCGAGTCAGTTGCTCCACTGTTACCGAAATTTCTGCTGACATAGATTTCCGACAATAGATTTGTTTATAATCGAAACAGAGGGTACCTCATTGAAAAAATCAATCGACATCAAAATCTAAGCAAAAGAGAACTCCAGTTCGACATCAGGACAATAGTTCGACGAAGACATCTTCAATGGTTGGAGGAATTTCGTTGATAGAATTAATTCGGATGTTTTCAGCTTCCAGCAATTTGGCGATTATTGGCTGACATCGATCTCGGCTCTGCTGAGAGATCAGATGTACCCGATCGCCCAGGCTATGAGCCGAATCAAAGCACCCGGTGCTCATCAAGATTTTAGCCGCATGAACGGGTCGATCGCAGATCACATCGATTACCGTTTTGTTGAGCGAGACAGCCAATTGCGATGGTTCCGAGACGAGCAAAATTTTACCATGATAAATTAGAGCCACCCGGTCGCATTTGGCCGCCTCATCCATATAGGGCGTGGTGAGCAAGATGGTAACCCCGCTGGCTCGAAGCTCGGTCAAAATCTCCCAAAACTCCCGACGTGACACTGGATCGACCCCGGTGGTCGGCTCGTCCAACAAGAGTACCTTGGGAGTATGAATTAACGTGCAGGACAATGCGAGCTTTTGCTTCATCCCTCCAGAGAGAGCGGCTGCACGCCGGTGCATGAATGGACGCAATCGACTGAACTCGAGCAATCGTTTCATCCGGCGTTCCCGTTCGGTACGGCTGACCTGAAACAGATCCGCGAAGAACCGCAGATTTTCTGCAACTGTAAGGTCGCCATAGAGGGAAAATCGCTGCGGCATGTAGCCGATCACCTCTCGCACCGCCGCAAGCTGCCGACGGACATCGCGCTCTGCGACCCAACAATCGCCACTATCAGCGACCAAAAGACCACTGAGGATGCGGAGCAGTGTGGTCTTGCCCGCCCCGTCCGGCCCGATCAATCCCATCATCTCGCCCGACAACACCTCAAGATTCACATCTTTTAGCGCGATCACGTCCCCAAACCGTTTGGTCAGATGGGAAATTTTGATATCGACATTCAATCGCTACCCCCAGTTTATCTCTCTTCACTTTTCGTACGGAGTTCTCTCAATTCAGAAAATATATCAATCTGCGCAACGAATGTTCAGCGAAAGGCTTCTTGTTGTTGACCTTATTGCCTCTATGACGCTTGTTCAATTAAAATCGGATCGGAAGTCCGGCAATTCAATGTGCATCTCAACCAGCCGACATAGCAGAATTTTTGCGGAGCCGCTCTATTTTATCACTACATCCGCTGGCATGCCAATTTTCAAAACGCCATCAGGATTTAGAACTTCAATTTTCACTGCATAAACCAGATCGGAACGGGCTTCCTTGGTCTGAACGGTTTTGGGAGTAAATTCGGCCCGGGGTGAAATCCATGAAACGCGGCCAGGAAACGAACGATCGGGATAGGCACTGATCCTAATTTCTGCTGGGCTATTAAGCTTGATTCGCCCGAGTGCTGGCTCTTTGAAGAAGACTTTGATCCACATCTTTTGGAGGTCTGCCATGCTGACGATTGGTCCTCCAACTCTTGCGATCTCCCCTTGTTCGACATATTTTTCAATGATCGTTCCAGTGATGGGCGCAGTGATCTTTGTATCCCGCAGTTGGCTTTCGATGAGTTCGAGTTGGGCAACCAATTGGTCTTCTTTGGCGCGTAACGCTTTCAGACTGGTCATCGCATTATCATATTGAACTTGGGCGGCTTGATAAGCGGTGAATATATCATCATATTGTTGTTGCGTAGCGCTATTTTCCTCCAAAAGGGCTTTGATGCGTTGATATTTTTTCTTGATATTCTCTAAATTTTCTCGAGCCAAATCAACTCCTCGTTGTGCATTTTGAAGGTTCAGCTTCAGCTCGGTCCAAGCTGCTATGAGCTGCTTTTTCTGCAAATAAATTTTCTCTGTATCAATTTGAGCGATCATCTGCCCGGCTGAAACGACAATCCCTTCCGCCACAGGCATTTCGATCAAAGTCCCAGCCGATTTTGCGCTAATTAATATTTCCGTCGCTTCCAGAATCCCTGATCCAGATAATTCCTCGGACTCCCTTTTGGAGCAACCTATCATTGCAATCCACAACAAGATCGAAAAAAGGATTAAAGCTTTCGAAAGGCCTCTCATAGCCACCCCTTTTCCATTTATCCTTGACAGCGATTTTCCGTTCATCTTAGTATCTCCAAAAGTCGTTCGTTTCCCTCGAAGCTGCTGAAACTCACCTCCGCAAACGCTGCAACTATGGCTCATTCTGCCGACCGAAATTTGCAGAATCTTTTGGTGCAAGTTGCATCCCATCTATCCATTATTCCATCAACTCAGAGGATTCATCTCTTTTCTCGAAAGAACGATTTCATTGCTTCTGCTCGTTAATTGCATCGTATGATTGTTTCGTCAATACAACCAAGTTCAAATTCGAGGGTAATGGATCGTTCAGCGGGCTTGAGCAAAATTATTCCTGGTAAGCGCTAATATTAAAGCCCACAGCTCGTCGCCAATTGGCCTGGGCCACCGCGAGGTCGATTTCAGCCTGGGCTTGTTGGAGTTGCGCCCGCGTGAGTTCCGCCTGTGCATCAAGATATTCGCTGTGGGTTGCTACCCCCTGGCGGTAACTTTGCTCGGTCACGCGATAGCTCTCCCGCGCCTGATCCGCCAGGGCATGCGTGAGCTCCAACCGTTTGCGAGCATCATCCAGCATAAGGCACGCCTGAGTTACATCGAGCTCAATCGCCTGCCGCACTTGGTTATCTGTTGCTTCGAGATTTTCTAATTGGAGTTGCGCCTGAGCGACTTGCGATCTGTTTCGGCCCCAGTGCCACAAATTCCACTCTACGCCGATGCCAACAAGCCAGTAATCCATCCATTCTCGCTTGATAAAATCCAGCCCTGGCTTCCCATAGCCCAATGTAGCGAACGCTGACAATGTAGGAAAATGGCCGCCACGGGCAACCTTCAGCCCTGCCTGGCCGGCTTGTTTCGCATGAAGAAGCGATTGCAGTTCAGGCCGATTCACGAGTGCCTTCTGAAGTGAAACAGACGGATCGCTTTCCACTGACTCGGCCATAGGCATCGGCTCAAGCATTGCTTCCTTCGGCAATTTTTGGCCCATGAGATTTTCGAGGCGAAGCTTGGCGATGCGGATGCGATTTTCGGCTTGCGTTACAGCCAAATCAGCTTCCGAGAGCTTAACTTGCACCCTGAGCCATTGCTCGTGTTTAGCCATGCCTTGCTTCATCATATTTTCAATATCGGTCCGATGGGCCTCCAATTGCCGTTTTGCGCTCAACGCAATTTCAAGTGTCTTTTGGTTTTTTAAAACATCTGCATAAGCGGACTCGATCTGAAAAATCAATTCCGATCGTTTCCGCAAAACTTCCGAGGCCTTGCCAGAGGCAAAGGCCCTGGCCGCTTGATAACGATTGAACAGCCGAAAACCAGTGAAAATCGGTTGCAGGATGGTCAGCTTGAAATCGTAATTGTCTAATAACCCCAATTGAATTGATCCGCCAGGAAACAGCGTCATCTCCTGCCCGGCAATGGGGATTTTGATAGCAGCGAGATCAAGCTCTGGAACGATACTTTGCCGTCGATAGGAACCCGAAAAATCCAACGAAGGCCATCGTGCCCCCCAAGCCTGATGAACGTCCTGTTCCACAATAGCAGCCTCCGTCTCCGTTTTCTTCAACTCAGCATTATTACTTAGCGCCGCCCGAACGCAGTCACGCAGGGTCAGTTGAGATGAGGCTGGCACCGTCCAAATTATCACCATCAACACCAAAAGCATTTTCTTCATAAAAAATTTCGATCTCATACGTTTCTCCCCGCCATGATATTAGCAAACCAAACAAATCATCTCGATTTCTCATGAACAATGCTCATCTTGGCAATAATCCATATAGCAATAAATCGATGATCGCATGTTCTCGCTCTTGAAGCAATTGAGATTCGTTCGCAATGTCCTCGGGCCAGGCTGCTCGGAGAAATGGCTTGAACACGAAATAAAAAACATTCAATGCCACAATATTCCATAGCGTCTGTTTGGGATCGACTGAGCGCAATTTGCCAGCCGCGATCCTTTCTTTGATTAATTCGAGCATTCTTGTTAGGCGATCGGTGCCAAATTGGTCGAAGAGCTCGGTCAGCACCTGCTCTGCAATGGGATTATTGCTATTCAGTTCCCTGACAAGAATGCGCGGCAAATTCGGATGATCCGAAATGAATTGAAAATGAGTGCGCACCATCCGAGCGATCATTTCGCTGGGATCCTCAATTTCAGATGGTTCAACTTCATCGAAGGACCGAAATAGCTCTTCGAATGTCTCTCGAATTATCGCCTCAAACAATTCGCTTTTGGATGAAAAATAGTAATGGATCAGCGCTTTATTGGCGCCCGCGCGATCGGCGATCTCTTGCATCCGAGCCCCATCATACCCACGCTCCATAAAAAGCTCTAGCGCCGCTGCCTTTATCTTCTCGCGGGTTGTCTCTTGTAGTTCCATGACCCTCCCGCCGTCTTAACCGTTTGATTTAACCATTTAGTTAAACTACATGGTTAATATATCAAATTTAATCTAAAAGTCAAGCATTTTTTTTGCCTCAAGAAAAAGCCTTGACATTTGAGTCAAAAATGTGTAAATATTGAGCGCTGCACTCAAAGGCCATTCATCAAAACATGGAACTAAGATATGCACCTCAAGAGAAATAGTGTCGATTTAGAGCGATTTCCAACTGCCACTATTTTGCTTTTGTTCTGCCAGTGTTGCAGAAAACACCTTGCTGGGGGCTGAGTTCAGCACTGGTCTTTTTTATCAGCGAAAATGGCTCTGGGAAATCGATCTTATTGCGAGCTATTGCGAGCGGTGTAAGATTCATCTCAGGGAGGATCCGAAAGCGCCCGCAACTTTAATTCAATCCGTTCGAGCATCAGTAGTCTCGGACAATACAGACCAAATGAGCCAATGGGGCAGTACCTGGATTGCATTTGGGGGCATGACTATTTCAAGATTTCGCCCAATACCTGGATGAGAGGTTGATCGCCGATCCAAAAATGCTCAATTATTTTGGGGGGACATCGCTCCTCATTCGGTCGCGCGGTCAGTCGCTTATATCCCATTTCCTGTCGCGCTATCCGCGCAAAGGCATGGATTTTTGGAACAGCCCGAGATTGTCATTTTGCCCAAACGCCAGATGCAGCTCCGAAACCTGTTGGAGCGAATGGCGAAGGCTGGACACGCACAAATTTTGATCGTCACCCATTCGCCTATTCTCCTATCCTGTATCAGGGCGGAAATCTTCAGCGTCGATGTGGCGCTATTCAAACAGTTCAATATGAGCGAACCGACCATAATCAAATATATCGTGATTTTTTCATGAACAAACTAGGGTATTCGCCCGAAAACATGAACTAATTCATGGAGGGAAACATGAGACCAATATCGACTTTCGTCCTCATGCTGCTGATCGCATGCCTGATCGGATCTTGTCAGAAAAAGCAAGCGGAACAATCGGCTGCTCCGATCGCATATCAATTCAAGCTCGTTGAACAATGGGCCACTCCCCAATCTCTCCGCGTGCCAGAATCGGTGCTATATGACCCAGTTCGTGAGATACTCTACATCTCTAATATCAACGGCAGTCCTTTAGAGAAAAATGGCAAGGGATTCATCTCGCGAATTGCGCTGTCTGGAGAAATCCTCGATTTGGAATGGGTGGCTGGCCTGAACGCGCCCAAAGGCTCTGGCATCTGGCAGGGCAAACTCTATGTCACCGATATCGACGAGCTCGTCGAAATCGATATCGCAACAGGGAAGATCCTTAACAAATTCCCAGCCGCTGGCGCCGGATTCTTGAACGACATTGCGGTCGATCCGGCTGGAAATGTCTTCATCTCTGATATGTCCGAACAGAACAGTGTCATTTATAAATTCAACAACGAGGACCTGGAAGTTTGGCTCAAAGACCCCCAGATCTCTCAGCCCAATGGTTTATTTGTTGAGGCTGGTAAATTGTTGGTGGGCACATGGGACGGATATCTCAAAACCGTCGACCTGCAAACGAAAGCGATTGCCACACTTGCGAAAACGGGTTTTGGCATCGATGGCGTTCAAAGCGACGGAAAAGGCAACTATTTTGTCTCGGATTGGCAAGGCAAAACAGCGTTCGTGAGCGCATCGGGCGAGGTTCGTTTGTTGCTCGATACCTCAAGTTCAAATGTCAATTCGGCTGATATCGAATACATTCCAGAGAAGCAATTGCTCCTGATCCCGACATTTTTTGACAACCGAGTGGTCGCTTATCTGTTCCAGTAAATGGTTGCCAATTCAATTTAATACCGAATAGCCTCTAAAACATCGATGCCTTTAGAGACCAAACGAGCGGAGCGCGTTTGCGATGTCCTTTTGCTAGCCGAATCAATTTGAACCATTTGGTGGAGCAAGATCAATGAGGTTAGCTGATTGGAAAGATAGATCCAATCGGAGTGCAATTTGTTGAAGGTGAATTCGCAAGATGAAACTGCAGCGATCTGGGAATTGAAATATATGATTTGGCTATCTCGCTTAGCTTCTCTTGCCTACTTTTTAATGGTTGTCAGCGGATTTCAATGAGCCCTCTCTCTTATGAAAGATGATCTTATGATTTCTTTTTGAACGGATCAAATTGAAAGGATTATTCAAATGAAAACAAACATGATTCTACCTGCATTGCTCATCCTTCTTTATCTGATGGGCTGTGCTGCAACTGGCAGACGCACTGCAAAGAGCGGAGAACAAACAGCTCATCAATTCCAGCAGACCCTTAAGAAAACTGTGAGCCTGAATTATCTATTGTTTCTACCGAAGGACTATTCCAGCACGAAAAAAAGTTACCCATTGATTCTTTTTCTCCACGGAGCTGGAGAGCGGGGCGATGATCTTTCTCTGGTGAAAGTCCATGGTATCCCCAAGGTGGTGGAACAGCAGCCAGATTTCCCGTTCATCGCGATTTCCCCACAGTGCCCCAGCGATCGCTGGTGGGTTGATCCGTGGCTCTTAGAAGCGCTCAACGCGCTAGTGGATCAAGTCATTGACAAATATCGCGTAGATGCCAGCCGCGTTTACCTCACTGGGCTAAGCATGGGAGGCTTTGGCACCTGGGCATTGGCCATGACGTTCCCGGAAAAATTCGCTGCCATTGCGCCGATCTGCGGTGGGGGTATGCCATGGATGGCGTTTCGAATCAAAGATGTTCCTGTTTGGGTCTTCCACGGGGCGAAAGACCCTGTAGTTCCCATCCAACGTTCTGAAGAAATGGTCGATGCACTGAAAAAAGTCGGCGGTAATGTCAAATTCACCGTGTATCCCGATGCCGGCCATGATTCCTGGACCGAAACCTACAACAACCCAGAGCTCTATCGCTGGTTTCTAGAGCATCACAAGTAGCAATTTATTTATCGAATTGCCTCGAATGCCCGTATTATCGATTCACTTGGCAAAAAAACGACATGTTGTTCTGATCATCGGACAGCATGTCGTCTTTTAACTTGTCAAATGGGTCAATACTTCGTTTTTAACCGATCAGGAGAAAAAATATGATCCGTGTTCTGCCGCTGATGATAATAATTATCACCACGATCATGTGCCGAAACGCAAAATCCCCTCTCGAGGAACAATCAGACTCCCCTTCGCTTCCGAAAACAATCCTTTGTCTCGGCGATTCTTACACAATCGGGCAATCAGTATCAGAAGCCGAGCGTTGGCCGAACCAGTTGGCTCGCTCTCTAGGGTTGGATGGATACTCAGTCGCTGCGCCCAAACTAATCGCTCGTACTGGATGGACCACGGCTGAACTATTAAGCGCCATTCTCGCCAACCCGCCGGACTCTACTGATGATTTGGTCACCCTGCTCATCGGCGTTAATGACCAATATCGGGGTCTGAGCATCGACTTATATCGCCAGGGATTCTCGAAGCTGCTCAGCCTAGCGATCCAATTCGCCCGAAATGATCCTGAACGCGTGATCGTGCTTTCGATCCCAGATTACAGCGTCACTCCGTTCGCTCGACAGGCGGATACGGTCCGCATCCGACAAGAGCTGGATCAATTTAATGCGCTCAATCGACAGTTATCGGTAGCAGCAGGAGCATTTTACATCGACATTACACCAATATCGAGAAAAGCGCGACAGGACATCAACTATCTGGCATCAGATGGGCTGCATCCTTCGGGAAAAATGTATGCAGAATGGGTGGAATTGATTCTTCCTGTGGCGAAGAAAATTCTGAGTCAATAAAGCGCAGGCATCACTCTGACGAGCTGGTGAAATCGAATCCTGACTCGATTTCGTTCAGTAAGGGGAGTTGAAGATCTTTTGCCGAAAGCAATGGCTCTGCGATCGGCCAAGGAATTCCGATCGTTGGATCGTTCCATCGGATGCCGCTATCCAGTTCGCGACAATATTCATCACTGACCTTATAAATGAAATCAGCCTCATCGCTCAAGACACAGAAACCATGGGCGAAGCCTTTGGGAATATAGAGCATCTGTGGCTTGCTGTCCGACAAATGAATTCCCACCCATTTCCCAAATGTGGGTGAGTTCTTTCGGATGTCAACCGCTACATCAAATACCTCGCCATTTAGGACCGTGACCAATTTAGCCTGGGCTCTCGGCGGCTTTTGAAAATGCAGCCCCCGAAGCGTTCCCCGACAGGAACGGGACCAGTTGTCCTGGAGAAACTGCTCGTTAACTCCATTTTCGATAAATTCTGATCGTTTATAGGTCTCGACAAAAAAGCCCCTGGCATCGCTGAATACTTTCGGCTCTATCAAGATTACATCAGGAATTTCCAATCGCTGAAATTTAAATGGCATTTGCTGCGTGTCCTCATCTCGGTTGTATTGTCATGAATGTTGCAGTAGGACCAAATCACAAATCTGAGCCCTTCTTTCCCTTTGACCGATCAACCAACCATCTCATTGCTCCGAGCAACTCACGAATTATCCAATTGGGAGATCTTTTTCACATAGCCATCGGCATCGAACTTCCGACGCAGGCCGTTCTCGTTCATATAGCGAATTTTGCCAAAAATATCTCGTTCGAACCAAGCTCGATCGTGTTTGCCAAAGCACCAGGCAACACCCGTAAAGCCATTGGGGTCACGACCGTCCAGTTCATATTTGTTGTTCAGATATAAGGCAATTTTCATGCCCTCGCTGGGTGTTTTGCTCCATTCCAGAATTTTTTTCCCCCAATACATGCGCATGTAGCCATGCATCTTGCCAGTGATGACCATTTCTTTCTGGCAGGCATTCCAGTATGGATCATGGGTCTGCCCAGTCTCGAGTTCTTCTAATGAATAAAGATATTCCCTGGGATCGTGGCTATGTTCTATCAGCGTCTGCCTCGCCCAATTGGGCAAACCATCAAAGTTATCATAATTCGGGTTGTAATAGCAGAAGTTCATACTCAGCTCTCGTCGGACAATGAGCTCTTCCAAATATGCCTCCTCGCCGGGGCTTCTTGCTTCCATGACTTTTAGCGCGATATCGATCGGCGAAATCTGACCAAAATGGAGATAGGGGCTCATGTTCGATAAATAGTTCAGGGTTGGATCATTCCGAAGCTCATCATAGTGATCCAACTTTTCAGAGATGAAAATATCGAGTTGCCTCTTCGCCTCTCTCGTACCACCTTGATAATGGCGCACTTTTTTCACACTGTGATCGATTTTCAGCCGGGTGATGGCCCGATCGACATCGCTGATATCGAACGCATCGAATTCAAATTGCAGTGACGAGAATTTGGGAGTCCCGACTTCCATAGGTGTTAAAAAGGAATGCAATAGCAAGCTGATTTTCGGTCGCAGCGTCCCTGCCGAAAATTCCTCCTTGCGCGAAGCTGTCTCCACCGGCACCACCACATCGCTTTCCACCTGAATGAGCGGACAATCGATCCGTGCGGCCACATAATCACGCCAAGCGCGCTGAATTTTCAGATAGCCCCGATCAACCACAATAAGATCAGCCTGTTTCGAAAGCTCCACTGCTCCGAGCTCTGGAGATTGATACTGCACTACCATTTGAATGTCCCGTTCGCGCAGCTCAGCTTGAACCTCTCGCAGCCCTTGCAGCATGAAATGATAATGTCGCTCATTGGCTTCAGGGAACCGATCGGTGATTCCGAAAAAGACTACCAGGGGTTTGTTCAGTTCATTCGCCTGCTGAATGGCATATTCCAAGGCATGGTTGTATTCAATTCGCTGGGAGGCCTGCATCCAGTAAAGCACAAATCGCCTCCGCTGCAAAGAACATTTATTAAGAATTTTGATTCGCTGGTCTTGGATCATTGGTTGGCTCACTCATCTAAAATGGGTCGAATTTACGAAATTAGCTTGTGGCACACATTGATCATGAATGGTGGATTAAATGAATTTGGATGAAGGGGGAATAGCTTATTTTTCCTCAATTCTCTAATTCCAAGCAATGCCTCTATCTCCTATTCTTTGAAATCGGGATTCAACACCCGAACATCTTGCTGCCTCACAGTAAAGCCGATCGAATCGAAATAGCTCAGCAACGGAACAGCATATTTGCGGCTGGAGGCGATCATCTCGCGAAAATCGCCCACAGTCAATTGCATCTCCCGATTGAAATGTGCTCGGATTAATTGCATCGCCTCGGCCACCCGATCGTGATGAAAAAAAATCCCCTCATCCGCTTTTATCAATTGCTCGGTCTCCAATAGAATTTGCAAGATCTCATTGGCCTCTGATTCCTTCACACCGATCCGTTCTGCAACAGCGATCACATCCGGGGTGACGAACCCAGCGTCGAAATAGATTTTCGCGATCTGATCCATTAATTTTTTCTGACGATCAGTCAATTGGAGTTGGTGAGAAGCCAACGCCACTCGATTGTCGGTCAATACGATCTGCCCCTTTCCCAACAATGCTTCAAGAACTTTATTGTACAAGAACAGATCAACTGGCACGTCCAAAACCTGCTTTAAGTCGCTTCGCGACATTCCCCGGCGCGTGGGATTCTTTTGATGAAATCGTTCCAAAGCAGAAAGTATTTTCTGTTCAATTTGCGAACTGTATTCGGAATGAACGAGATAATCCTGCCCTTTCTCTAAATATCGGGTACAGTGTCCTAATTCGACGAGGCGATTCGCCACTTCTCGAACGGTATCAAGCGGCTGAGAGGTTCGTTGGGAAATTTGATTGAGCTGAAAGCATTGATAGGCATTCGCTCGAAGGAATTGCTCAATGATCTCTTGAGGATCTCCGCGCTCCAGCGTCCTCATTTTCTCGATCACCGCTGGGGAAAATCGCTTATGGCGCGGGGGATGCACATCTAACACCATTCCACCGCCGATTGTAAATACTGGGGAATAACTTCGCACTACATATCGATCGCCCATATCGGCAGCGATGGGGTTTTCCAGCCGAAATTGGATATAGCCGGATTCTCCCGGTTTGATTTCTTCCTTGTCAAGAATGCTCACGCGACCGATAACCTCATTGGTCCCAATATGGATGCGAATTCTCGTCGTGTTTTTGAGATTTTTAGGGGTGCTTTCAAGCAAATAAAATTTGCCATCAAAAAAAAGCGTTGGTCGAAACGCATCTGGCGCTGCCAATACATCACCGCGATGGATCGCTTCTTTTTCAATGCCGACCAGATTAACAGCCGCGCGGTCGCCAATCTTCACACGTCTCACGGGTTGTTCGTGGATCTGTAAACCGCGCACACGAAGTTTCAGTTGCTGCGGCAATAATTCCACTGTCTGATCCAGGGTTAAGCTGCCAGAAAGAACAGTTCCTGCCACGACAGTTCCAAATCCTTTCATGCTGAATACCCGATCGATCGGCAAACGAAATACACCTCGGTCATAACGATCGGGAACCTGCGACAGCAGCTCAAAAATCTTTTGTTTTAGTTCGGAAATCCCTTGGCCTGTGGCATTGGAAACTGGGATAACGGGCGCTTGCTCCAAGAAACTACCTCGAAGCAATTCTTTAATATCTTCCACGACCAATGCCAGCCAGTCAGGTTCAACCAGATCGATCTTGGTCACGACAACAATCCCCTGCTTGATCTGCAACAACTTGAGGATGTCCAAATGCTCGCGGGTCTGGGGCATGACACCATCATCAGCCGCGATCACCAGTAACACCAGATCGATGGTACTAACCCCAGCCACCATGTTCCGGATGAATTTCTCATGACCAGGCACATCAATAATCGTCACATCATCGCCTAAAAATGCGAACCCCAAATCGATCGTCATCCCGCGCGCGATCTCCTCTGGCAGCCAATCTGTATCCCGTCCGGTCAATTGTTTCACTAATGAGGTCTTCCCATGGTCAATATGTCCAGCCGTGCCGATCACGTAATGACGTTTCAATTGGCTCATTGCGCACCTCCCGACGAAACAATGTTAGAAACAGCCAGGATGATGAATTCAATCTCATCGGGCCGAATAGTCCGTTGGTCTAACGCCACCCGGTTATTCACGATCCTCGGAATAATCGGGGGATCAGACAATCTCAATTTCCGCGCCAACGCCTCTGGCGAATATTGCCCCAGTTGCAGCAGCAGCAATCTAGTGGGCAACGACTCCGTGGCCAAGGAGCCGCCACCGACCTCTGACAAACCCGCAGCAACAGTCACTTCCCCCTGTCCGCCGATGATTTGCTGCAATCGATCCTTGAGCTGTATCGCCTGCTGCTCAAGTTCCGCTTCAGTTCTGAGCATGAATTTAAGCACTGGGTGATGTTCCAACAATTTTTCTTTATCAAGAAATAGCCGCAAGGTCGCCTCCAGGGCGGCGAACGTTAACTTGCCGCACCGAAGCGCCCGCGACAGTTGATTCTTTTTAATCGCATCAATATATTTCCTCTTCCCCACCAGTATCCCAGCCTGAGGTCCACCCAACAATTTATCCCCGCTAAATGTGACCACATCCGCACCGAGACGAATGCTTTCGCTCACCACTGGCTCCTTCGGCAATCCGTAGCGGCTCAGATCAAACAACATCCCGCTTCCCAAATCGTGCATCACTGGGAGCTGGTGTCTGTGGCCCAATTGCACAAGCTCTGCCAAAGAAACATCCGATACAAATCCGATGATCCGATAATTGCTTGTATGAACCTTCAACAATAAACCAGTTTGATCATTGATAGCTTGCTCGTATTCCCATAAATCCGTGTGATTCGTCGTCCCTACCTCTATCATCTGAGTGCCGCTCTTTTTCATGATCTCAGGGATCCGATAGGAGCCACCGATCGTGATGAGTTCGCCGCGCGACACGATCGTCCCTTTCCCAAACGCTAACGTATTCAGCGCCAAAAGAGTGGCAGCTGCGTTATTATTCACCACGGCTGCGGCCTCAGCACCAGTTAATTTGATCAACAGATCTTCTACGATTGAATGCCGATTCCCCCGTTTGCCAGAATCCAAGTCGATCTCAACCGAGGAGAAACCCTCACTGACCTCGATCAGCGCCTGTTGTGCTGGCTTCGGCAAGGGCGCTCGACCCAATCCCGTATGCAGCACAATCCCCGTGCCATTGATCACCCGACGCAACTTCGGCCTCAATCCTAATTGCAGCTCTTGGCGGAGTCTTTCGATCAATTCATCCCGGTTTAACCGATATTCGCTCAATTTTTGATCGGGAATCTGTTGGATCTCCCAGCGCAATTGATCGAGATATTTTCGAATTTGGTCGAGGATTAGCTCACGAGGATATTGATCGAGCAGCGCTGCGATCTCGTTGCTCTGGAGCAGCTTATCTACCTGCGGCAATTGTGATAGGATTCTGCTTCGTTTCGGTTCACCAGTCTGTTTCACTCCATGTCCCTCTCAAATCGTTATCTCCATGTGGCCGTGAAATTGGATGAAAACATAATCTCCTTGGTTGTTCCTTTCCTGGTTCAGGTCAGGCTTTCGTAAGCCGTAAATCTCTTTGCCATCGGATCGCTTCTGTATTGGGATTTAACAATGAAAATCTTTCACTGACCCAAAATGATTCGATCCAACGACCATGAATCTTACACAAATTTTTCGAAATTATCAATAGAAATCTTCTGCCACAATATTGTAATTGGAATTTCAAGATTGAAATCGCTCATCGGTTGCATCAGAATTAAATCCATCATTCTCAGATTGGATTAGATTCTGCAATTTCATCATTTATGCAGATGTTATTAACGATCCGAATTATGGCATAGGAATTGTAGAAAGAAAAGGCAATGCATCAATCCATGATAGGTGCATAGGATATTCGTCTCCCACTATTACCGAACCGATGACTGAGCTGGAAATGGAACATGAGGCCCTATGGACTGATGACCGGAACTGGAAATGGCTGGGCACAACTGATGTAATGGTGGGAACGAATGTTCATCCTGCAATTAATTGAGTATCGAAAGAAATCTTGCTCATATCCCTCACAAAGCCGACATTGCCCCCTAGGGTGTCGGCTTTTTTATTTTGCTAGACTGAAGCCGGATGTCAACATATTTCAATATAGCCTGCGCCTTCCGCTTTGAATTCAATTCGATGTGTGAATTCGGCTTCCAGAATTCCGCAGAACCTGATTATGACCGAATACCATTTGCATATCGGGCTGAGCAATCCCGAGAGTCTCAATAGCTCTCATTTTCATCGATAAATCTAACAAATGATTGTCTGGTTTCTTAATTTGATTGATCCAAAGGACTCACTTTGAGGCTATTTATTTCAGCAGTGTGATTGAGCGCATCCGAACGCCTTCATCCGATCGCAGCGTCACCATATAGCATCCGCTCGCAACTGGCAATCCATTTTGATCCAAGCCTTCCCAGATGAACCGGTGCCATCCCTGGGGCAATTCCCGATCCCATAGCGTCACAATTTTTTGCCCGATTAGGTTATAGATTTCCAGGCTCACTGGTCCAGTTTGCTGAATTGAAACATGGATCTCAATTGTCCCATTAAAAGGATTGGGAAAAACGGGCTTTAATTCAAACCTCGTCGGATTTGCAGGATCCGAAGAGATCACATCGGTGCTCTGAACCAAAATATGACCAGCGAACATCCGATGATTCAGTGCTGTAATGGTTACTATCAATTTGCTGTCCTGCACCGCATCGATCTGGAGCTGGGCCTTACCATTTTGATCTGCGACAGCGCAAGCGAGGAGCCCATTTTGGCCGGAAATTGCCACTCTTGCTTTTGCCACCCCTGTGTTGATGGTTATTTCGGCTGGAGTATTAAAAATTCTCTCTGGATATTTCACTTGGTCGAACTCTCGAATCTGATCGGTCCAAAGCGTCATTGCTGGGTCTCCCAATACATTGCAGCAATAGAAGCACCAGCGCAGCGCCCCTGGCTCCCATTGATTCGGTGCGGTGACAAATGGAGCGCTTCGAATACGGGAAAGAGTATGGGCTGCCCCAATCGCTGCAACGCTATCCCCATAAAGGGCACTAACAAACTCCCGATTCAAATGCAAGCTCGGTCCTTCGGTTTGCCCCTCGTTGAACCAGCCATAACGAGAGTTGCCTATATATGCTGAAGCAAAATTTTCGATCCCCATCATCTTCTCTGCAATGCAATCTTCGCCGCTATAATTTGTCATATCGAACGCCGCAGCCAAGCAACCATGCGAATAAATCACTGGATTGAGGTGATCAATCCCATTTATTTGTGCAAAATTATTCGGGGTAACATCGAAGCGACTTAAAGTCATATTTGTGCCAGATGATGAATGTCCCGCATGGTAGATCATGTTGTAGCCCTGATTGATCTGCTGAATCAGGACGTCTTTTTGTAAAATGCCTTGATCTTCCTCATAGAGGAAAGTAAAGTTCAAATAAGAGGGCATCCCCACTGTTGCATAGCCATTATCGGTTCGATCGCCGATCAATAAATTCAAGTAATCCGAGCCATAAGATAGTGGGTCATTCCAGAGCTTTTCGCCGACCATGAGTATTTTGGTTGCATCTTGTACCACTGGGCGAGCCTGATAATTGCAAATCTTATTGATGATGGCTCGAATTTCTGCTTCATTATCAGCGCAAATTCGCCCCACAGCTAATTCCGGTAATAGATCATCCTCTCCTGGTTCGCCCCAAAGATCATCTCCATTCTGATTCCAATTCCCATCTAATGCGGCGTAGTAGAGGTCTGAAGGAATGCTTTTGTCCTCATATACATCGTTTCCAGAAAGGACCTTACAATAGAGCCCTCGAAATGGAACTTGCATCTGTCCCAACGGACTGGTATCTCCATCCCCAGCCAGCAGCACGAAGCGGATGCCGTTCTCCTGAACCTCATGAATGATGTAATTTCTGATCTTTTCAGGCTCGTCAGCGCCCGAAGCCAATTGATAAATTTCCTCAACGGGCATGATCTTCGTTTTGATCCCGAGCTCGGCATAGAAATGCACCAACGATTCATAATCATCGAGGAAATCTTTTATCGTGACAATTAGGTAGTCATAACTTTTGTTGCTTGACAGCTTCGGATAATTTTGAATAGAAGCATTAAAATTGTCAACGATCCTAGCGAGTTGGGCTAATGTCTCAGCAGATGAACGATAGAGCTGTTGCGCTTGCACCGCCCGATCATCAAGCTCAGTGGTGATTTCCACCCAAGCTTCAGAGTAGTAAAATAGGGTCCTCTCTCTTGGCACATATTCCAGCGGGCAAAAACAAGCCAGAGCGACTGAATGGCCAAAATAGTAGTGGGTTTGCACTGAGGGAGGGAAACCTGTGTAAGATTTTGCGCTCTCATAAATGGATTCATTGATCACGGGCTTTTTTGAACCAGCATCAGAAGTTTGGGGCGCTTGTTTGGGTGAGAGAAAATATTTGTGATTAACTTCTCTTTTACCGCGAAAACTGATTTTCAAATCCTTCGCTGAGTGTCCTGGCGGAAGAAGCAAACAAATCGGATAAAGGGGAAGCGTCGGCTCACCAATTTTCCCAGCCTGATAACATTTCGGTACATAAGCCAGATACGTTCCATCTGGTTGTTGCACCATCTCGGGAGCCGAAAAACGATAGCTATGGGTGATAATTTCACACAATCCAATTTTCTGAGCAATCAAAGAAACCAATACCACGAAAATAACTCGATTCTTTTTTCCCATACCGACCTTTTCAATCCTCTTAATGGAATCATATTTTTGCCAGTGAATTCATAATTGGATAAAAATGCAATTCTTCAGCCTCAGCACTTCAATACCAATATACTGCAAAAGAGAGGTGATTCCCAATATTCACATCATGCATCCGAAGGAAAGCATGTCATAGCATGCTATTTCAAAATTAAAGGGACTCCTGCATCAGTTTTAGCGAGACTCGCAGATCCGCCCATTTCATCACGAAAGTCTCCCATAGCCTAAAAATATGCTTCTGCAAATCAACAATGATGTATTCGAAGCATAATAAGAAACCCCATCAATCGTTTCATGCATGATAGCGCTGAGATTCATTCCTTTGGTCAGGGGATGGAGATCGATAGTCCTGGGAACTTTTTTCCGCTATTTTGCAGCAGCTTATAAGATCGAACCAAAGCATTCAATTTCGTCATCCCTGCTTGACTGTGAGCACAGGAACCTCGGAATGCCTCACCACTTTTTCGGTCGTACTGCCGATGAGGAAATGCTCCAGCCCTCGCAATCCATGGGTGGCGATCACGACCAGATCACAATTTTCCCGCTTGGCGTATTCGACGATCTGCTGATATGCAGGTCCTTCTGCCAACGCGTACTCCGTAGGGATTTCAGTCCGTCCAATTTGCTCGCGAAATTGTTTCATAGCAGCGGAAGCGCGATCTTTCAAATCGCTATCGATCTCAAAGATTGAAGTTTTGCCTGCAGCATAAAAAGCTGGGTGAATTTGTTGTTCAATGGAATGAAAAATAATGACCGCTGATCCAAAAAGATGCGCTAATTCCAAGCCATACTGAAGTGCCAGCTTGGAGTAATCAGAAAAATCAATCGGCACCAAAATCCTTTGGAAGGTATTAATCTTTTTCGCGTCCTTGCGAAAGGTCATGACGGGGCATTTTGCCATTCGAACGATACGTTCAGCGACGCTACCTAATAGCAGATGGCTCAATGCCGTACGACCATGAGTGCCCATCATGATAAGGTCTATCTGGTTATCTCGGGCATAGGTTAAAATCTCCTCAGCGGCTGAAAATCCGCGAGCGCTGGCTGCTACCATCTTCAATGAATCATTTTGATGTTGATCGACCAACTCCCCCAACTTTTCTTTGGAAATATCTTCAATCAGCTCATAGCTCATTAAATTATCTGGTAATCGGTCATCTGGCTTGTATGAATCATGTTCATACATCAGGATCGCATGAAAGAGATGCAGTTCCGCTTTAGCCTTTCGTGCAAGCGCTACGGCATTTTCAAAGGCCACCTTCGAACATTTCGAAAAATCCAATGGACAAAGGATTCGCTTCAATTGAATCATAACCAATACCTCCAATAAATTCTCTCATACGATTATGGACAATATACCAGCATAAAATTTCAAAGTCAAGCCAATTTTGTTCTTTTAAGGCTAGACGCATAAATTAGAATGTGTCAATCTATTTTGAATAAAAATTTTTCAGTTCGTACGATTGCCAATTCGCTAAAAATTTCTTCTATAAATTTTCCGGTCCAATCATATGCAGGAAGAAGATCGTTGACCAGTTTTGAACGCAGGACCCTCTCCAATAAGGCTCAATCGAAAATTCCCTTGTATCTTTCAGAAAAAGTTCTAATATATATTTCTTTAATCTGAACGAGCAAAGCTTATGAAATGAACAGAAATTGAATAATCTCTGCCACCCATAAAAATGCAAAATTTTTTATCTCACGAACCGACCAGTAGAGATGTTTGCATTCGCTGCCAGATGATGGTAACTCAAATCATTTGAATTTTGCAGAAGTCTATCGAACAAATCATCAACGTCATGGAGGCGAAAGATATGTTTCTGAACCGAGAACGGTTTAAATTGTTCCTTATGGTTTCTCTCTTTCTTTTCTCTTGTGCCCCGATCTATCGCCACCCTGCTGAAATTGAAATCAAACGGGAGAAGAATTTGGCACTGGAGGCAATCCAGCGGGCGAACAAATGCCTTAGCGATAACATGTCCCCTAATTTTCAAGGCCCCATTCCAATCAATTCCAAAGTCGATTCGGTAACGGTAGATTTGAAAAGAAAAAGTTTGATTATTTATCTTTCCAAACATTTTTCCTATCAGCCATTCCGACCTGAGACCGTGCCGTTGATCTATGATCTGTTCAGAAAATATTTGGACAAAAAATTTAGACAATTCGATCTGCAGCTTTTCACGCTTGGACGACCCATTGAAACACTCATTCCCAATTTCTTTCGATCTGATAGCTCTCAATTCGACCGATCTCGCCTGCCGAAAGAGAGCACTCGACCTGGACCGCCCATTGTGCAATGTATCGAAAAACGAGCATGGCAACCCACCATGGGTTTATTCAATCGCAACATTGCGCTCTGGCATAGCCATGGCTATTATTATTCCAGAACAAAAGATCGCTGGGAATGGATGCGGCCTCGATTGTTCAATACTGTGGAAGATTTGCTGCCCATGTCGTTTGTGATCCCATATCTTGTGCCCATGCTGGAAAATGCTGGTGCCATTGTTTTTCTTCCTCGGGAGCGAGACTTACAAACCGAAATGGTGATCATCGACAACGATTCCCCGTTGAAAGATGGCCAATATCGGGAGAAAGGAGCAATCAACTGGCAAAGTGGCGATTCGCCTGGCTTCAAAATTGGTACTCGCCCATATCTTGCCAATTTTAATCCGTTTTTGCAAGGAAGCTATCGCTTCTGCCTGGCCGATTCAATCAATTCGGCGCAAGCCGAGTGGATTCCTGACATTCCAGCCACTGGCGAATATGGCGTCTATATTTCTTATCATCACTCGCTGAAAAATATTCCCGATGCGCATTACACGGTGTATCACAGCGCCGGCAAGACCGAATTTCGCGTCAATCAGCAGATGGGCGGCAGTACGTGGATCTATCTGGGGCAGTTCCGATTCAAGCAGGGGGTACATCCGGATTCCGGCCGGGTGGTGCTCACTAATGACAGCCAATGGCCCGGCCAGATCGTATCAGCCGATGCAGTGCGCTTCGGCGGGGGCATGGGCGATATCATTCGGGGCGGAACGATCAGCGGTTATCCGCGTTTCGCTGAAGCAGCTCGCTATTACCTCCAATTCGCCGGAATGCCTGATACCCTGGTTTATCATCTCAACAAGGACACCACCGATTACAATGACGATTATCAATCCCGGGGCGAATTTGTCAACTATCTCAAAGGCCGGCCGTTTGGGCCGAATAGAAATCGGGATGCGGAAGGGCTCGGCATTCCCATCGATCTATCGCTGGCGTTTCACACCGATGCGGGCATTGCCCAGGACAGCACGATCGGAACGCTGATGATCTATTCCATCACCGATGCGGAGACGCTCGATGTCTTCCCCGATGGCATGTCTCGGCTGGTCAATCGCGACCTGGGCGACATTCTGCAAACCCAAATTGTAGAGGATATTCGCCGAAAGTATCGTCCAGATTGGGCGCGCCGCGACCTTCGCGACGCCAACTATAGCGAAGCCTGGCGTCCCAACGTGCCGGCGTGTCTTTTGGAATTACTATCCCATCAAAATTTCACCGATATGCAGTATGCCCTTTGGCCCTTATTTCGCTTCGATGTCGCTCGCGCTATTTATAAAGGCATATTGAAATTTTTAGCCACCCAATATCGATTTCGATATGCCGTTCAGCCGCTCCCAGTCTCCCATTTTCACGCCTGGTTTTCAGATTCTGCAGAAGTGACTTTGCGTTGGCAGCCAGTGATTGATCCGCTCGAGCCAACCGCTGCGCCGGAAAAATATGTGGTCTATACCCGAATAGATAGCGCCGGATTCGATAATGGGACATTGCTGGCGACAAACCAATTCACCAAAAATGAATTGAAACCTGGCACGATTTACAGCTTTAAGGTCACGGCAGTCAACAGCGGCGGGGAGAGCTTCCCTTCTGAAATCCTTTCGGTCTGCTGGATGACTAACGACCAATCCCCAGTACTAATCATCAATGGCTTTGATCGAATTGCCGCGCCCGAATATATCAACGAACCGAATTTCAAAGGCTTCGCTAATTTCCTCGATCCCGGCGTTGCCGATAAATTCACTTTCAATCTCACTGGTGCGCAATTCGATTTCGATCCCCAATCCAGATTTCGGAGCAATGACGCCCCAGGCCACGGCGCTAGTTCCGCCAATTATGAGACACAACTAATCGCCGGAAATAGCTTCGACTATCCATTCATCCATGGGTCAGCCATTCGAGCTTGTGGTTACTCTTTCGTCAGTTCGAGCGACGAGGCTGTCTGGGACGGCCAGATCGATCTAAAAAACTATCGCATCATAGATCTGATTTTAGGGGAGGAGAAAGCCCTGTTTGTTTCAGGGATGAATTTGGACAACAACCCATATTTAAAAATTAATCAAAGTTTCAAAGCGTTTCCAGAGAAATTAAGGAACAACATCATTTCGTTTCTTAAAACCGGGGGCAAATTATTTTTGTCCGGTGCTTATATTGGCAGTGAGTTAGCAGGAAACAAGGACACGACGCAGAACGACATCAAATTTGCCAAAGAAGTTCTCAATATCGACTGGCAAACGAATCATGCCGCGGTTACAGGAAAGGTCTGCGCCGTGGATTCTTCATTTCTGCAGTCGCACGAAGTATTTCGGTTTAACACGGAATATCGTCCGGATCTGTATGCGGTGGAATCTCCCGACGCCATTGATCCTGTCCCTGGGACAAAAACGATCTTGCGCTATGCCGAAAATCGGTTCAGCGCCGGCACAGCCTATTTGGGGAATGATTTTTCTGTAATCGCGTTGGGATTTCCGTTCGAGACCATCATCGATCCTACCTGGCGCATCCGCTTGATGGAGGCAGTATTGAGAAGCTTTAATCAACCATGAATGATGTGATTCGCTCATCAAACCTTTTAGACGAGCAGACTTTAGAATGAGGACTCGGAACAATACACACCGCCGGAATAAAGCAATGGCCCAGAAGCATCGCTTCTGAGCCATTGCTCTGAATAAAAGCCTTTGTCTGCTAACTACTGATCACTGGTTACTGACAACTGACTACTGATAACTCCTTCATCCCGATACGTACTTACTTCTTTGGCACCTTCACTGGCAACGGCGGTGGCGCTGGAATGGTCTTCTCTTGGGTCTTCAATTCCTCTAAGATCACCTCGATCGCCTTGTTTAATTGTTCATCGATGCCGGCGAACTCTTTGGCTGGATCATTATCGACATAGATATCGGGCTCGACTCCGACGCCCTCCATGATCCATTCCTTGCCCTCGAGATCATACCGAGAAAATTCCGGTTTGTTCAAATAACCCCCATCCAACAGCGGCAGCGTGCCGCGGATGCCGACGACTCCACCCCAGGTACGCTTACCGATCAATTTGCCCAATTTGTGTTGTCTGAATCGATAAGGGAATATATCGCCATCCGAGGCAGAGAACTCGTTAATGAGGCAGACCTTTGGCCCCCAGACCATACCAGCAGGATCCACCGTGGGAATCCGGTTGCGAGCGATCGTGATCATCGCTGCTTCGCGGCGCAACCGCTCGATGATCATTGGCGACACATTCCCCCCTCCATTCCCTCGGACATCGATGATCAATGCCTTTTTCTCCAACTGCGGGTAATAATATTTTACGAACTCGTTCAGCCCAGTCACTCCCATGTCCGGAATATGGATGTATCCCACTTTCCCATCGGTCGCCTCGGTTACTTTGCGGATATTATCTTCGACCCAATTGAGATAATACAAATTCGCCTCGTCCGCAATGGGAACTACAGTAACCTCACGACTGCCAGTTTCGCTAGGGACAGTATTCAATCGCAATTTCACCTGCTTTCCAACAGTATTGACCAATGCCTGATAGATGTTGTTCATCCCCTTAGTCGATTGTCCGTTCACAGCAACGATGAAATCTCCCTCATTTGCATTCACCCCAATCTCGGTGAGCGGCGAGCGATAGGCATTTGACCAGTTTTGGCCCTTCAGAATTTTCTTGATTTGAAAATAGCCTGATCTGTCTTTGACGATCTGAGCACCCAACAGCCCAGTTTGAACTCGCTTCGCCTGAGGCATGTCCCCCCCGCCAACGTAAGTATGGCCGACGTTCAGCTCACCGATCATCTCGCCGATAATGTAGGTCAGATCAATGCGATGGTTGACATGCTTTACCAGCGGTTGATATTTCTCTTTCATCGCCTTCCAGTCCACGCCGTGCATATTCGGGACGTAGAAATACTCGCGCATCTGGCGCCAACATTCTTCGAAGATCTGCGCCCACTCTGCCTGATGATCCAACCTGACTTCCATTCCGGAAAGATCGAGCTTCTTTTCAATGCTGATCTTGGCCTTGGGCAAATCGATGATCGCGTAAGAGCCAGCTTGAGCGACCAGCATCTTTTTCTGATCAGCCGAAACCTCGTAGCCATCCACCTGGCCCAACTCGGTCTCTTTCTGTTTGCTCAAATCGTACATGAAAAGCAGCTGCTTCTCATCCTTGCTCCCCTTGCGCGTGTAGTATAGCAGCTCTCCTACCGAGGCTAAATTCCCGTAACTGGAGGCTTGAATCGGCAGCGCAACAATTCGATCTTTCAACCCATCAACATCTACTTTGACAACCAATTGTTTGACCTCCTCAGCTTTGGCCTTTTTTTCATCTTTTTTCTCGGCTGGGGCTTTGGTCTCCTCCTTTTTGACCTCTACTTCGTCACTTTTGGGCTCGAAAGGTGATTTTGTCTCTTTGGATAAGGTCACGAAATAAATGCGCTGCATGTCTTGATAGGCATGGTTCCACTCAGTCCAGCTATAGATTGGATTAAAATCCCGGTTCGACACAAAGAATAAATATTTACCGTCCGAACTAAATACTGGCTGAGCAGACTCATACCAACCATCCGTCACCTCATAGACCTCATTTTTTTCCAAGGAATACATGCAGATTTTGTTCATCCCTTCATATTCGGGACGCGTGAATGCGATCCATTTGCTATCTGGGGACCAGGAATAGTCGGTCATCTCCCAAACTTTCGACTGGTAGACCTCTTTGATCTGCTTTGTTTCAATATCCACATAGCGCAGTCGTTGCCGGCGATCGCCCCATAATAGCTTTTTGCTGTCGGGAGACCAATGCGGCTGGTAAATGTAGGTGTCGTTGCCTTGGGTAATTTGAATTGGGACACCACTTCCATCTTGGGCTTGAATATAGATTTCATCTTCGCCGGTTCGATCGGATACGTAAGCGATCCATTTCCCATCTGGTGACCATTTGGAATTGCGCTCGTGAATTCCAGAGCTGGTGGTCAAATTTCTCGTTGGACCGTTTTCGGCTGGGACAGTGAAAACATCACCTCGCGCTCCAAACAACGCACGCTTGCCATCCGGAGAGATTTCGAAATTCGTGATGTTCTTGCTTACATTTCGAATCTCTTCTCTACCGTTGACTCGATCATCGGCGATATAAATCGTGACCTTCTCAAGCTTGTTGGTCGTGAGATCGAACTTGTAGATAAAGCCGCCGTTTTCGAACACGATGGCCTTGTTGCCGAGCGAAGGAAATTTGATATCGAAATCCACAAAATTGGTCAACTGGGTGGTCTCTTTCGTGGTCAAATCATAGACGAACAGATTCATGCGCTGGTTTTCATCGCGGTCGGATAGAAAATAGATTTTATTGCCGCTCCACATTGGAATGATATCTAAAGCAGGATTGTTGGTGATGTTTTCAGTTTTTTTCGTTTTGAAGTCATAGATCCAGATATCATCCGCCATGCCACCCCGATAGCGCTTCCAGGTCCGGAATTCCCGAAACACGCGGTTATAAGCTAACTTTTGATCATCGGGCGAAAAACTGCAAAAACCACCTCGCGGCAACGGCAGTTGCTCCGGAAGATCTCCATTTAAATCGACCGCAAACAATTCGCCGATGAAGGGATTAAACGACTTCATCCGAGAGCGAAACACGATCTCCTTGCTCTTGTTTTTCCAACCCATGACGATGTTATTGGGTCCCATCCGATCAGAAACATCGTCACGTCCTAACGTAGCAGTATACGTTAACCGCTTCGGAATCCCGCCTTCGGCAGGGATTAGGTACACTTCGGTATTCCCATCGTATTGTCCAGTGAACGCAATGTACTGGCCATCAGGCGAAAAGCGAGGAAAAATCTCGACACCCTCATGGTTGGTCAATTTTCGGGCAATCCCGCCATTCGCCGCAACTGTGTAGAGATCCCCTGCATAGGTAAATACAATTTGATCATTATAAATCGCAGGGAAACGTAACAGACGGGCCTCATCCTCAGCTACTGCCAGCGATGTTAGGATCAGCAACAAGCTACTAAATAGCACCCACTTTCTCATTTTTCCTCCTTCGTTTCGTCAATAGTTGGGGTGAATTAGATAGAACGACTTTTTAACTTGCAGGGGAATTTGTTTGTTTCAAAGTGATCCCACTTCATTATCATTGTTTCTGCCGATCGGTAGTACAAAATCATCCGATCTGAGATGCCATCCGACTCAGATCGAGCACATTCGCCTCAGATGTCCATTTTAGCACTCATGGAAAAGCATCTCAGTGGATCAATTGTTCATAGCTATAGGCTTGCTTCTTCAAGCCAGAGCGAGTGGACAAATATTATCTTTCGTTTTGCAGGCAAAGCAAACTCATAAACCTCTGCCAATTCAAATAATATTTGTGGAAGCGAATGGAATTGGCTATTTAGCCAAGTCAATTTTGCATTTTTTTAATTAGCCAATGTCACTTTATTTTTGTACATTTCAAAAGTTACTATTCGGCGATAGAAAATTTCTGCCCCAAAAGATCGCTGCTCTTGTGGCAGAGGAGACAACATGAAATTCATTCAGAACCAAAGAGCGAAAGGATTTAACACAAATGGGCCGTCATATTATTGCAGACCTGCACAATCACAGCACCGCATCGGACGGAGAATATTCTCCGGAACAATTAGTTGCCAAGGCCAAAGAATTGGGTTTAAAAGCAATCGCATTAACCGATCATGATTCGATTGAAGGGTTAGAACAAGCCATTTCCGCTGGTGAAAAGCTTGGCGTCAATGTTATCCCTGGGGTTGAGGTTTCATTGGCGTTCAAGCGGCCCTATTTTGTGGGGACATTGCATCTGCTTTTATATTTTCCGCCTCACTATCTGGCAAATGGCAGCTTCAAAACCATGCTGAATGATATCATGAGCCAGGGCCGGGGATTACACCTGGTAAACGCACGGGTTCAGGCCATCAATGAAGTGTTCGGTCCAGAGGGACGAGAACCAGTGCTAAAACGACCGCTCCAAGCCGAGCACCTAACTGCTTATGGCAGCAATATTACGCGGCGGCACTTTGCTTTAGCATTGAAAGAAAAACATGGCATTGAGGACAAGGAACTCGTCAATCGAATCATCGGCAACGATAGCCCTGCTTATATCCCCTCTGGGATCGACATGCGGCTTCTGACGCCGTTGTTGCGCAAATACGCCCTATTTCGCGTCTTTGCCCATCCGGCTGCTGGGTCCTTTCCCGGAGATAGCCATTATAAAGAAGTCCTGCCCCCCTTGGAAATCGTTGTCAAAATGCTCCCTGAGTTTCTCGATCCGAGTATTCTGGGTTTGGATGGGATCGAGGTCTATTACCCAGGCCATACCAAAGAGCATAGTGTTCTGCTGTTGGAATGGGCAGAGCGATATCGCTTAGCAATTACTGGCGGGTCGGATTGTCATGATTCCATTCAGCGGCCGCTGGGAGTCGCTGGCCTCACAGAGCCAGAATTCAATGTCTTGGAGCGATTGATTCGGAATAGGACCAATGGCGATTCATAGAAAGAATTTAATTACGCTCTCTCAGTGGGCATCAGTATCTCGCGTCATCAACCTGTTTTGATTTCTGCTATCGATGAATCGATCGCACTGTGTCCATGGTAAACCAGGAATTCATAGATCATTTCTGATTCCATTCGCTTTTGAGTGGTACAGACTTATAATTGGCTTATCGAAAATTGGGGGAACTAACTTTGTTTTTTGCGGTTCAACAGTCTAAATTTTTTCATGATCGTGCATGGCTGGATATGAGTTTCATTTTTAAATGCAAAATGCGACAATCTATTTTAGTTTTTTCATTCATTATTGGAACATTTAGCTCCCTGCTCCAAACCAGTTTTGCTATTGCACAATGGCGCTTTGATCAATCCGTTCAATTGATCGATGCGATCAATCGATTTGAAAATTTTGTGCTGGATACCATGCAACGACGCCAATTGCCAGGACTTGCAGTGGCGATCGTCAAAGGCAATCAGATTGTCTATCTCAATGGCTTCGGAGTGAAAGAATTCGGAAGCTCTGACCCTATTGATATCCATACCATATTTCGCCTCGCGTCCGTCTCCAAGGGATTCGCCAGCGTACTGACTGGGGTGCTGGTAGACCAGGGGGCGTTGAATTGGGATGATAAAGTTGTCAAATATTTGCCCAACTTTCGACTGTATGATGCCAAAAATACCCAAAATTTAACCATCCGACATCTGCTGAGCCACACCACTGGATTGCCGCAACATACGTATACCGATTTGGTTGAACAGAATCTCGCCTTTCCAGAAATGATCGATCGTTTGAGCTCGGTGCCGCTGATCGCTCCTGTTGGAAAAACTTATACCTATCAAAACGTGATTTACAGCTTAATCGGAGATGTCGTCCAAGCAGCGACGGGAAAGACATATCAAGAGCTGGTGACCGAGTTGATTTTTGAGCCGTTGGGAATGGTCGACGCCTCCTTGGGAAAGGATGGCTTTTTGTCATCGACCAATCGGGCGCTCCCGCATATTCAGCGCAACGGGGGGTGGATCACTGCCCCGATTAAGGACGCCTATTATAACGTCTTGCCAGCGGCTGGTGTGAATGCTAGCATCTACGACATGGCCCAATGGCTGCGCGCGATGCTGGGCGGCGCGCCTCATACAATCTCCCAACAGACCATCCAGGAAGTGACCACTCCCTGGATTCGCTCCCCACGCGAACGGTGGAAGCATCGCTGGCGCGAGCAAGTTCGGGATGCACATTATGGCCTGGGGTGGCGAATTTACGATTACGCTGGTCACAAGCTGGTTTATCACGGTGGCTGGATTCAGGGTTATCGCGCAGAAGTTGGATTTATGCCCGATCAAAAGATCGGTATCGCCGTGCTCATGAATTTCGAGAGCCTGGTAGCCATCGAATTTTTGCCCACTTTTTTTGACATCTATTTGAACCTCACTTCTAGCGAAGAAGCAGGGTTTGCAAATTAATTTCGCCCCAGCTTGCCGAAAAGTTTAGTATGACTGAAGTACGCGAAAAACATCTCCATCCCCCTTCCTGCCCTGCCATACCATGCCAATTAAAACACAAACATCGCACTTCAGAGGAAGGATGAATTCACTGGGTCCGTTGCTTTGGAGGAAAAAAGTGAGGCTGATAGAACTGGTAAGCAAAATTTGGATCAGATTGGGCAGGATTGGGTAACGAGCGGTTAGAATTTCATTTCATCCCATATTTTTGCAGTTTGTAGCGCAAATGCCGCTCGGTGATCCCTAGAATCCGGGCCGCCTGTGTCTGAACCCCCTGTGCCTGCTCCATAGCCTGTGCAATCAAGGCCTTTTCGAATGCCTCTACTCGCTCGATAAAAGTACCCTCGCCGAACGGATCGACCTTTTTGGATTCAGGGCGCATTCCTCTCACTGTCATCGGCAGGTCCCGAACCATGATGATATCGGTTCGACAGAGCACGACGCTTTGCTCAATAATATTTTCCAACTCCCGCACGTTCCCCGGATAATCATACTTCATCAACAAATCCATCGCTTCTTTTGAGATGCCCATCACCTTTTTATTATTTTCTGCCGAATATTTCTTCAAAAAATAGTCGACCAGAAGCGGAATATCAGATTTTCGCTTGCGTAATGGCGGCACGTTGATCCGCACCACGTTCAATCGATAAAATAAATCCTCGCGGAAACGGCCTTCCTCGATCAGCTCTTCCAGATCGCGATTGGTAGCCGCCACGATCCGCACATCGACCTTGATGGTCTCGGTACCACCGACCCGTTCGAATGTCTGTTCCTGCAACACACGAAGCAATTTCACTTGAGTGGTCAGTGGGATCTCCCCGACCTCATCGATAAATAGAGTACCATGATTGGCCAGCTCGAACCGGCCCTTGCGCTGCCGATCCGCTCCAGTGAACGCGCCCTTCTCGTGGCCAAACAACTCGCTTTCAAGCAGATTCTCAGCCAGCGCCGCACAATTTACCGCCACAAATGGTTGGTCCTTTCTGGGGCTGGCGTAATGAATGGCTTTGGCGATTAACTCTTTTCCCGTGCCGCTTTCGCCAGTGATCAACACCGTCGCTTTGCTCGGCGCTGCCCTGCCAGCCAGATTCAGCGCTTCCTCCATTGCTTCACTGGCCGATATGATCTGGTCGAATTTGAACTTCGCCGCCAGTTGCTCTCGCAATAATCGATTTTCCGACACCAATTGTTGATGCTCCAGCGCCTTGTGGATCAAAATCTCCAACTGATCCAAGTCAACTGGCTTGGTCAGATAGTCGATGGCGCCTGCTCGCATCGCCTCCGTGGCGCTCTCAATGCTGCCAAACGCCGTCATCATAATGACATCGACCTCAGGATTGATGGCTTTGGCGCGCTTCAATACCTCGATCCCGTCGATATCAGGCATCTTGAAATCGGTAATAATTAAATCGATCGGTTTTTTCTCGAGAATCTTTAAGCCCTCAAGACCAGCATGGGCCTTTTCTATATCAAAGCCCTTCTTCTTTAAAAATCCTGCTAAAACCTGCACCTGGGCGGGTTCATCATCGATGATGAGAATTTTATGTTCCGACATCTACCACATTTCTCCTTTTAGACCGCAAATAGGGCGAATGAGACGAATTGCGATAATTAGTGGCTGAACCAAAATCATTAACTTTAAATCGAAAATGTCATTCCGAACGAAGTGAGGATTCTGGTTGCAGAAAGATTGTTAGAGCTAAAGATTTCTCCCTTCGGTCGTAATCACAGAGAAGTCAGTTTTCGTTATGCCCTGACTACAGTTCTGTGGCTTCAAAAAAGATTTACCTATCGAGTCACAATAAAACCATTCGCGAAATGAGCTAAATTTGCGGAATTAGCGGTCAGTCAATTTATAGGCAAATAAATCAAAAAACGCGTCCCCTTCCCAATTTCACTCTCCACCTTGATCCGACCATCATGCTGTGATATGATTTGGTGCACCAAACTCAATCCCAGTCCCGTTCCGCTCGGTTTGGTCGTGAAATACAGGTTGAAAATTTTGGAGAGGGTCTCCTGGCTCATGCCAATACCATTATCAGTAATTTCGATCAATGCCTCTCTATCGTCAATCTGTTTCAGGTGAATCTCGATTAACCCCTTGTCTTGAATCGCCTCGATGCTATTTTGAATGACATTAAGCAACGCTTGTTTCATTTGATTGGCATCGATCATAATGTCTGGCAGCGCATCAAGTTGAAGATGGAATTCGACCCCCTTCTCCTGCGCCTGTGCAGAAGTTAATTTGACAACCGATTGGATCAGCGAGGCGAGGTCAATTCGCTTTAGATCCAATGCTGGAGGCCGCGCAAATCTCAGAAATTGCTGAATAATCTCATTGATGCGGCGCACTTCGTTGACAACGGTATCTATCAATTCACGATATTCTTGTGCGTCGCCTTTCGGCTCGAACTCTTTTGCCAACCGTTGTGAGATCATGCCGATAGCATTCAATGGATTGCGGATCTCATGCGCCACGCCTGAGGCCAATTGACCCATGGCCGTCAGTTTCTCTTTGCGCCGAACAGCTTCTTCCAGATTCCTCTGTTCGGTCAAATCTTTGATCACGGCAAAGGCAGAATCGATCTCGCCGTTTTGATTTTTCAACACCGAGGTGCTGATCAAAGTGATCAGCCGACGGCCATTGAATTGAATCACCCTTTCCACATCACGGCAGGTCTTGCCCTGCTCGATCGCTTCGACCAGCGGCGCAATATCTCCTGTCACACAAAGCTGGCAAGGCTTATTCATTACCTCCTCAGCAGATTGACCAAACAATTGGCTGGCGGCATGATTGAACAGCGTGATCCGCTTGTCTCGATCGATGGCGATCACCGCATCGGTCATGTGCTCCAGAATATTGCTGGAATAGGTTTGTATTCGGCGATACGCCTGATCGATGATCCGATAATTCTGATTGATGGTCAAAAAATTGACCGCGATCAGGACAATCAACCCCAGCACCAAAGACATGATGATCATGCGGCGCTGGATGCGGTCGTTGGCTTGATCCAGATGATCAGTCTTCAGCCCGATTCGGAACAACCCCAGCGTTTCACCATCTAAAACAAACGGTCGCACGAACTCAAAAATTTTCTGGTTATTCACTTGAGTCAATCGGGATGAGATTTGATCTTGATTGAATGCCCTTGTTAAAAAAGAATCGCTCTCAATGCTTTTCATCCGAGAAATTCCTGGGGATGCCAGAATGATCCCGTCGGAATCTTGCAGCACGATATATTCGATCCCAGGGTACTCGCTAATATCCTGCATCAATTTTCCAACGCCAATGGTCTTCCTGAATTCAACAATTTCCTGGGCATCGAGGCTGGCAACAATGGCGCCGCCTCGGTCGCGCTTCACCGCCACTGAAAAATGCTGTTGCTCATCGCCTGACATCCCGAGCGCCAGCTCTGACAATTCGCCCTGAAAAATCGGTTCGAGGCTTTCTTTGTTAATTCGAAGAAGCGTGGGTGAATCAACTGAACTGGAAAGCAGCAGCTCAGCCTGAGAATTGAAAATATCGATCTGATGAACTTCATTGTCAGCAGCGATATTCTGCAACAGCTTTCGAGATAACAGATTTTCTTTTTCCAGACGATTGACCAATCGAGCAACGGTGAACAATTTGTCTTCGGCTAATTTTTCGATTTCGAGATAGGAATAAATGGCATTGGCGCCGCTCACCGAGATCGCCTCCATCAACGTCGAAGCTTCCTCTTCCATGATGTGCTGGATCTCCCGTCTAGTCTGGCGCAGCTCGATCAATGCGGAAAGGAACAAGGTAGATATGAGCAATAGCGAGATGATGATAATATAACCTGGCTGGATCGTTTTCAAGCGACTGAGTTTGTTCATCAATACAGCTCGTTTTTCTGGTCAAAAGGTACACGTGAAACGTGAAACGGTAGACGTGAGCAGTGAGATGGCAACCATTAATCAATAATAATTTGCAAAAATTGTCCTGCATCACCTGCCGACTGGCTACTGATGACTGAAGACTGGCTTCTGCCGTCTCGCATCTCACTTAAATTATTCCGTGCAAAGCCGCGTTATCTGCGTCATCCGCGTTCCATGAAAATCTCAAAATACAAATTCAACACCGCACTGTACAAAAAATCCATCAAAATCATAATAGCGATCATTCGATTCATTGGCCAAATAATTGGCGGACAGATAAAAAGAAATATTCTTTAATCCTCGTTCCAATTTAAAAATTTTCTCCCACGTCGTTCCGATTAATTGCTGCCGATCGTTTCGTTTTTTAGCCACTGGGTTCGAGCTAAGGCTCGAATCGGCCGCAATCGAGTACAGATAATCTTTATCGATGAGACTCCCGTAAATTTTAAGCGTGCTCTGCCATGGCAAGATCTGGGTCAGGGTGATTTCCAATCCATTGCTGCCATAGGCATAAGGATCATCATAGAGCTCATCATCTTTGCTGTATGAATATTCCATTCCCGCCAAATAGCGAATGTTATTTGCTGGCTGGAACTGCCTGAGATATTCGAGGCTCAAACCCGTTTTTGAGAATAGGGATTGGGCGAGTTTCATGCTGAGGCTGGCTCGCTGGGCTTTCAGCGCTGCCATATTGTATGCGATGATAGAGGTATCTGAAGGCATTACCATATTCCCTTTGCCATAACGACCTCCTTTGCCCTTGCCTGGTTTGTTAGGGGTCACCACAATAATTGGTTCAGCAGTTTGCAAATTGATATATTTTTTTTGCCCAAAATCGAGCTCACCGATGAACGTGGTACGGGTTGGGAAAAAATGTTTGAACTGAACAAAGCCGAAATGCTCCTGATAGCTCAATTCCGATAAGTTTTGGTAGTCCCGATAGCGAAAACGATAGCCCAATTGGAGCGGTGTGGTTTGCCAGCGATCCCAGCGAAGCTGAGCGAAGGCGATCAGTGTCCGATAATCATAAATTTCAAAATCAGGTTGATATTTCCGTAACTGACCCGCAGCACCAAAATTGAAGTCAGTATGTTCGCTGAAATTGAGAATTGATTCCAATCCGATTTGATGGGCGTGAGACAATCGATCGGTATAATAATAAAATAAGTTGAGATCGCCTGTGTAATTGAACCGAATGGGAAGCTTGTTCAATTCAAAGTCATACTGGAAATTCACCGAGGTCTGGGTCACCCAATCACCCGCTGCCAAATAGTTGCGGAAGATATTTTGATCATAAGCAGTCATCTGGCTGATTGAAAAACGGGTTTGGGCGGAAGATTGATTCCACCAGAAAATTATCCAAATTAATAAACAAACCAGGTTTTTTACAAAAACCTGGTTTGTATTAATTCTTCTTTCTCCCATGCCCTTGCCCTCGTTTCTGCTTCCCAAATTTCTCAAAGCCCCGTCCATCCGAGATGCCGTCGCCGTCACTGTCGATAAAATAGTCGTATTTTCTTCCTTTGCCATAGCCCTGCATTTCGTGCTGAAACCGATTGGTAAACGGATCGTGCATGCCATCGCCATTGTTATCTCTGAATTGGGGAATGACTTTGCTGCGATCCTCATCGATGCAGCCGTAACGATAGCCCATGGTATTATCCGAAAAGAACTCGATACCCGTAATATCGTTCTTTCCATCCCCATCCATATCCAGCACGAATTCCCGCAAATCCGCTTTAAACCGAGGTCGAATATTCTCATCCCGAATGCCATCACCATCGCTATCGACCCAGGGCGTCTCCTGCCGAACGCCTCTTTTTCGCAGCATGTCGAACATCAGATCATTCACGCCGTCGCCATCCCGATCGACCCAAAGGTCATTGATGCCGTCCTTGTTTTTATCCTCAAATTGGAAATGATGCGGATACGGCAAATTAGTGACATCGTTAATCCCATCACCATCAGCGTCGCGGAACAGATCATTGAAGCCATCACGATCGGCATCTTGGTAGCCAATAATAGGAGTCTGATCATCATTCTGACCGAAGAAAATACTCGGGAGCATCAGGATGACAATCAGTAGCGATAATTTTAATATTTGATTCTTCATGCTCACCCTCTTTTCCACATTGCAGTGGAATTTAGCTGCTTTGAAAATACAGATTTAAAATTTTAAAATCAAGCACAAAAATATTCTCCCACAGAAATGGAATCCCACAGAATTTTTTATCTCATTTCTGTGGGACTGCAATTCTGTGGGAGAAAATTGAAGCCCACAGATAAAATTACTTTACTTCACCAGGGACATCTGCCGAATCTGGGTTTGATCACCGAACTGCAATTTGTAGAGGTATGTCCCAGTTGGCACTAAATTGCCAGCATGATCCCGACCATCCCAAACGACCTGATAACTCCCAGCAGGCTGATACTCATTGACCAGCTTACGCACTTCCTTACCCAGCACATTAAAGATGGTGAGCTGGACCATTCCTGCTGACTGGATCCGATAGCCAATCGTCGTACTCGGATTGAACGGATTGGGATAATTCTGTTCCATTACGAAATTGGTTGGTACCTTGGTTTCCAATCCAGCCAATGACGTCGTGCTTTGAATGCCTAAAACGGCATAATAAGGATGAATATCTTCGGCTTCAAAGATAATGATCTCATTGTTGAAATCGTAGCTGGCGTTGGTCACAGGCAGCCACTGTTCGAGTCTTTCATCCCAATATTTCAACTGAATCGAAGCCATATTCGATTTATTCAGCATCATGCCGCCAGAATCGCCTTCGCCGTAGTGAAGCTGGATTCTTAGTCGTTTGATGAAGCGAACGGGCACGCCTTTGCCATTCACCCGATGTCCCCCAGGATTGGAGAAGTGGAAATGCCAACCTGCAATTGCCGAATCAGGACGCCCTGGAAGACTATCGCGCCAGACCTTCATGAATTCGCAATAAACCGAATCAGGAAACTGGGGACCCTGATGTCCACCACCCTGCCAGGCACCAGGCGGAATTTCAACCCATGAGGAAGAATCAATCGGACAATGGATGCGTTTTTGATTTTTGTGATGCTTACTGATCCAGCCGCCGCTCCATGGCGCAGGCCCCATGGGTGCTCGCCATTCCAGTCCATCAATTTTGAAGACTTCCAGACATGGCAATTCGCTATCGCCTTTTACAGCGCCTTCTATGGTGACAGTAGCGCCATCCACGGGTCGCACAGCGCCACTTTTTGGTTCATACCAGGGGGGGCCAAAACAGAGCTTGTAGTCAGGAAGCTGGTCACCGTCGACATCCAAATAATAATGCTCATAAAAATAGGTGGTATCTACCAGCACCGTGCCAGTAACGGTTATGATTTTCAGACTGTCACACCATTGATAATGCTGCCACCAATTCTCAATTGGCTCGCGCCACAATAATCCGTTGATCTCGAAAACAATGACGACGGGGATCGCTGGTTTCTCATTCACCGCCCCAACGATGGTGACATAATCACCAGCATTGGGTCGAGTAGCACCGCTTTCGGGTTCATACCAGGCAGGTCCAAAGGCCAAATTGAAATCGGCAACCCCATCATTATCCACATCCAGAAAATAGATGTTTTGATGCGTAGTATCGATAATGACGGTGCCCGTCAACGTCACTTGATTTAAAGAATCGGGCCAAGCTTTCTTGCTGCGCTGCTTGTCCTGTGCAGAGGCATCCACAATTTGGATGCTCAGAAATACAATCAAAAAAGCTAAAATTGCGGTTTGAATCGTTCGGTTCATAGCACACTCCTTGTTGAATTATGACCATTTCAGTTTAATTGAGAACTAACCATCCGAAGATCTTCGTTCAAATGCGAATCATTCAAAGTCTATGCCATTATTTCAGTGCCAGCTAACTTGTGCTGAATCAAATGATTAATCGGAAAGCAATTGTTTTAAAAATTAGGTTCGCTCGACTCTTTGGTCGAGCAGATACGACGATTTGGTCGCTTCCATGCTAATCCTTTTCAGATAGTTTTTTTTATAAAGACTCGTCCGACAAAACAGAAAAAATTTTTCTCGGTCATTTTAATGGAAACTTTTTTGATCCAAAAAAATTAAATTATAAAGCTTGATACGGCAGCCAAATAATCGTTTTGCAATTAAGCATTTATTTGTTCGTTTCTAGAGATCGTTCCGTTGCAACAAAAACGGCTTTTCAATGAAAAAATTGCGCACCACACACATTCAATTGGCTTTGATCACTCGAGTCATCGCCTCTTTTCTCATTTGCACATTGACGATGATGCCTTTGGCGTTGCTTTCACACACCATGCATGAGATGGAGCCAGCATCAAACTGCACGATGAATGATTCAAACTCATGTGACTGCTGCCAATCGGGGGCCTGTTGCGATCGCCCGTCCGATCAAAACAACAACCAGCATCATCAGAAATGCCATTGTTTTTGTTTCTCCAATATGCTAACCATTCTCCCTCGGCTCCCAATGCAGTTTTGCCTCATCCAAGAGCCATTATTTCAACCTGACTGCCCTATTCAAATCTCCCCTATTGTTCAAGACATATTCCGACCACCAAGAAGCTAATCCCTTTTTCAAATCAAACAATCTTACAGCTTAAATAAGGCGGGCCATTTAAAATAAGCGATCGCCAAGAACCGAAATGTTCTGAATACTCTTATATTTTTATTTCGGAAAATTTTCTACGGCCGGCTTATTTTAAACTGATATGGGATGAAATAGCAAAATATTATCCACCACAATTATGGCTTGGAAGCTAAATGGAAAACATGCAAATTTCCTTAATTTGCCAATGAATTATATTTTTAACAGGTAAAGGAGACGACGATGAAAAAATCAATCCATTTTTTAATTTGCCTCTTTCTGGTGGCAATTTTGTTTATGGGAAAGGGATCATTGCTCTATTCACAACATCAACAGCATCAAGGATATGTTCATGGCACTGTCATGGGCATCAAATTTGATCAGAGCGCCCAAGACACGATTTCTCTTGCTGGCGCCAATGTGTATTGGGCGGGAACATCTTTGGGTACAACAACCGATGCTCTGGGGAACTTTCAATTAAAAAAGCCAAAGTTAGATAGCTTAAAGCTAATCGTCAGCTATGTAGAATACAAAAACGATACGCTGATCATTGATGATCATATTGATCATGTAATGGTCTTTTTGAAACAAATTCGAACAACCGAGGGCCTTGAGGTTACAGCAGAAAGGCCCCATATTTTTCATTCTGCAGAAGAAGTTCGCGCCACCCAGACCATTACAGAAAGCGGACTGCGAACATTGGCTTGCTGCACCTTGTCAGAAAGTTTTGAAAACACGAACACTGTCGATGTCGAAAAAAGCGACGCCATCAGCGGAGCAAAGCGCATTAAAATGCTTGGATTGGCGGGATTCTATACTCAGGTTTTGATAGAAAAGAAGCCAGTGATCCGCGGGCTCATCGCTCCATTCGCACTCGACTATGTGCCGGGCCCATGGATGGAATCGATTGATATCTCCAAAGGCACCGCATCGGTGATGACGGGATACGAATCCACCACAGGGCAGATCAATGTAGAGTTCAAGAAGCCCGAAAAAGACGAGCCGCTGTTTTTCAACATCTATCAGAATAGCATGGGCAAGACGGAATCCAGCCTCGGGGTCTCGCATCGTTTCAATGACAGGCTCAGCACCATGGTATTGGCGTATGGTAATCTCAATCGCCTTCGCCATGATAAAAACGATGATACGTTTATGGATATGCCATTGTCCGAGCATCTCCATGTGATGAATCGCTGGAAATTTCAGCCAGGAGATCTGGGAGATGGTCAATTGGGCTTCACCATCATTCATGACCACCGAGATGGCGGCCAGACTGATTTTGATTTTGATAACCATACACCGCATCTGGATGATTATGGTTTTCACACCAAAACCAATCGACAAGAGGTTTACGCCAAGTTCGGTAGGGCGCTGGATCAAGCGGGCTCGAGCAGCATCGGATTTATTTTTTCGGCGTTTCGTCATAACAACGATGCTTTCTGGGGAACAAAAACTTATCAAGGAAACGAGACCAGTCTTTATGGTAACTTGATTTTTCAGAAAACCCTGGGCGCACATGATATTGCCACAGGCGTCAGTTTTGTATCGGATCGAGTCGATGAAATTTATAACGATGCGGACTACAAAAAAAATGAGCGCGTTCCTGGCATCTTTATCGAGCACACGTGGAAACCCACCGATAAAGTGACCACGCTGGCAGGATTTCGTTATGACCGCCATAGTCTCTACGGCAATTTTTATACGCCTCGCTTTCATGTGAAATATCTATGGACGCCTGCGACGATAATCCGTCTATCGGCTGGCAAAGGTTATCGTAGCGCTCACCTTTTCATGGAAAATCTGGCAATTCTGGCCAGCTCGAAGCGCTTGTCTATACTTGAAACGCCTAAGGCTGAGGAAGCATGGAACTATGGGATTCAATTGTCACAGGATTTCACTCTGGGTCATGATCGACCCGCCACATTGGTTGTGGATTTCTATCGAACTGATTTTCAGAATCGGGTGATTGTGGATACTGAACAAGCGGCTGACCAGATCCATGTTTACAATTTAAACGGAGCTGCGTTTTCCAATAGTTTTCAGATCGAGCTGAACGCCACCATTTTTTCAGGCTTTCAAAGCATTTTGGCCTGGCGCTGGAACGATGTGAAAATGACGATCAATGGTCGCCTGTTGGAAGAGCCGCTGACCAACCGCCATAAAGGGCTGCTGGTGCTGTCGTATCAAACACCTTCGAAAAATTGGCAGTTTGATTTGACGACCCAATTGAACAGCAAGAGCCGTCTACCCAATACCGAGATGAATCCAGAGAACTATCGAACAGCAGCCTACTCTCCCGCTTATGTGATGATGTTTGGCCAAATCAAACGCAAATTTAAAAATCTGGAATTCTATATCGGCGTGGAGAATATCACCAACTACATTCAGCCCAATCCAATTCTGGCGTGGCAGGAGCCATTCAGTCCCTATTTTGACTCGTCGAGAATTTGGGGACCTGTGGTGGGCAGGCAAATTTACGCTGGGATACGGGTGAATTGAAATTCAATCCAAGTTTTTTCTTGAAGCCAGTGAGAAGCTGCAGCTAGTCAGCTTCTCACTGGCCTTTTTCTCATTGGAAAAACTGAGGCGGCCACATCGGCACGTCGCTCTTGTTTTTTTCATATTCATTCCCAAATCTAACGAGCAATAACTTATCTTCGCAGCGAGCAATGACATAATAAAAGGCGATTATTCCAATCCAGAGAGCAAATGAGAGAAGCAAACGCGTCAGCACGATCAATCCTGCATAAAATAAATGGAGCCCAGATAAAGCGGATGTCTCACTCGATCAAAATACCGGTGCGAATGACTTCTGGTGGGTGGATCTCTCCATCAAAAATAATCCGATGAGCAGACCGAATAAAATAGACTGCACCACCAAGAATTACCAGAGCGATGGGCAATCGAACGTAGATCGGGATCTCGTCAGCAAGAAATGTTGAAAAATGAAAGATAAAGGAGTCCCCGACCCAGACGATCAGAAAGATGAGAAAGAGGATGAGCTGACCTGCATCGCCCCAGGGATGCTCGCCTGCCAGGTTGCCATGCGGTTTGTATTGTTTGATCTTTTCCATTTTTATGTTCCCTTAGTATGACTTTTAGAGAGGTTTGCAAAATAAGAAAATGTCATTCCGACCCGCCAGATGGCGGGGAGGAATCTCATTAAGTAACCGATTGCATGAGAAATATAGATTCCTCACTCCTCCGCCCGCCGATTGGCCATTCCCGTCAACCTAAACGAATGAATATAGCAACGATGTCATTCTGAGGAGCGAAGCGACGAAGAATCTCTTCGATAGAAGCACGTATTTTCGATCAATCAAGAGATTCTTCGCTCCCTATGGTCGCTCAGAATGACATTTTACTCTAAGGTTGACGCTTATGGTCGATTGGCGGGCGGATCCGTTCGGAATGACTATAGAATTCTATTTTTTTAACTCTCCAAAATCATTTCAAAGGCTCAGAACATTTGAAATGGTTGGGATAAAAAATTATTGGGTGATCGAATCCCCAAATTCCTGTTTCGTCTCGCCTTCTTTTTCAGGACCAAATTTCTCTTTAAAACGCTTCTTCCAGCGATCATCATGATCGTGATTTTTGCTGTGTGGGAACGATTTGAACAGGATGTGCGACAGCAGCACCAGTCCCCACGCTTGCCAGAAGGTGATTTTGGTCAGACCGAAGATCGTTGGCATCAGCCAATTCCAGAGCCACATCACCACAAATCCCAGCAATAGCGCAATAGCCGCCGCCAGGATGACACCACCGATCGCCATGCCAATAATGGCGAACACTCTTTTGGTGCCACTCAGATGTTTTAGCTTTTCCATTTTGCACCTCTTAAGTTTGAGTTTGGAGTCCAGGCTTTAACCTGGCTAACCTATTCTTTAAAAATTGAACGGCATACCGTTTCCGAGCAATCAAGGTATTGATCGAGTCGCCCGTCTCCTCCGCAAGCTCCCGAAAGGTCTTGCCTTCCACCACCTGCTGGATGAACACATAGCGCTGCTTCTCTGGAAGTTCCTCGATGGCTTCCATGATGGATTGAAGAACCAGCTCACGAGTCTCTTCATCCAGTCCATCGGGAATTTCCTCGGTTAAAAAATCTTGGAAGCTGAATCCGTTCGCCATCGGTTCATCGATAGAAACCGTTGGCAGTCGCTTCTTCCGATACCAATCGATGATCTTGTTTTTGGCGACAGTGTACAGCCATCCCGTCAGATTATCGACCGCTTCGAGCGCATTCAGACTACTCAGTGCCTGAAAGAAGACCTCCTGCAACAGATCTTCCGATTCTTCTATCGAGCGAATTTTGGATCGGATAAAGGCGAATAAACTCCTTTGCTCCGCCTCGAAGCTCTTATCTACCCTATTTATTTGCTTGTTTATCATCTCGATAATAAAGACGAAAGAGGTGCAAAATTATTGTATTTTTTTGGTGAAATCTCAGATTAGGAACGATAAAGGAAGGATAAAGTTGCTGAATTTTTAAAGGGCGATATTTGTCGCAAAAGACAAAAGCCAGAAGCCAAATGCCAAAAGCTAACCGCCAAAATGAAGCACCCCATGCTCCACCAAAATCCTCACCCCAATCCCAATCAACACCAGCCCCCCAATAATCTCCGCATACTTATCCAATTTGAAATTCATCCCCACAATTCTTCCAAGTTGAATGCCGATGGCAGTGAAACTGAAGGCGATCAGTCCAATAATTAGGGCGGGCTTCCAGATGGAGATTTTCAACAGTGAAATACTTAGCCCTACGGCCAACGCATCAAGGCTGGTGGCGATGGAGAGCATGATCAAAGTCCCACCCTTGGTAGGGTCGTTGGTCCTTGGCTTGCCATCCTCAGCCTTTAAGGCGCTGATGATCATTCTGAGACCGATAAAAGATAGCAGCAAAAATGCCAGCCAATGGTCGATCTTTTCAACCATTTTGTAAACGGTAGTCCCAACTGTCCATCCAATGACAGGCATGAGAAACTGAAACCAGCCAAAGTGCCATGCTAGCCGCAAGGTCTGCCTGGAGCTGACAGCCTTCAGTGCAACCCCTGAAGCCACAGCCACGGCAAAGGCGTCCATGGCTAGCGCCAAAGCGATGAGAAGAATAGTAATGGTATCGATCGGATTGTTCCTTTGGTTTGAATTCGATCTAAATGGTGAAACGGGAAACGGCAAATGCGAGACGCCCGATCAAAAGAGTATGAAATGATGATCATTTATATTCGTTTCACGTCTGACGTTTTGCATCTTATTTTTGACAGCTCACCTTTCTAAAAATATCTAAAAAATTTGTCCTATTAAACACCTATTATTTCGTTTTGTTTCGTTCAGCAGTGAGTATTTTCCCTGTCGGAAGCTCGGATCCTTTAGAATACTTTGACTCAGAACGCCAGTTTATTTTGAATAACAAGCACAATCTCATGCTTTATTTTATGAAATGCCCATTTTACAGAATCCTTTTGCTATGAAGATCATCTAAATAGGACATAATTAGTCCTATATTCGTTCATAAAATATTTCAGGAGTCAAAAATGGTAAAAAGATACACTCTAAATGTGGTCATCTTTGTTTTTCTGGCTTTGACAGCAAACGTTTTTTCCCAAAGCTGGACGTCACAGACCAGCGGTACAACAAATATCTTAGAAGCCATCTGGTTCAAAGATACCCAGAATGGTTGGGCGGTCGGTAATTCAGGCACAACCCTGTTCACAATAAATGGCGGACAGACCTGGAATGCTATCAAATTGACCAATGAGGACTTGAAAGATGTCGCTTTTTTGGATCAAAATATTGGGCTGATTGTCGGTGATAACGGTCGCATCTTCCGAACGATCAACGGTGGAGCGAACTGGACGCAAATCTCCAGTGGCACCAGCAGCAATATTTTGGCGGTAGCCTTTGGCGAAGGCGGCATGGCTTACGCAGCGGGTCGAGATGGAGTGATCCTTCGCTCGACCGATAACGGCGCTTCCTGGACCGTTGTAGAAACTGGAACGGTTCGCTATCGGGGCATTGCAGCAAAGGGCAGCCAGTATGCCTGGGTTGTCGGCGAAAATGGCGTTTTGAAAATCAGCACCAATGGCGGACAAACCTGGTCGGCGAAATCTCCAGGCACATCCAGCGATCTACATGATGTATTTTTTCTGACCCAAACCGAGGGCTGGATTGCGGGACAAAACGATGTGCTGCTCTATTCTACCGATGGTGGAAACACCTGGTCATCTCGAAACAGTGGCATCAATGTTGGGCTGGAGGCAGTTGTGTTCCTGAATTCAACCAATGGCTGGGCTGTGGGCAATAGCGGTCGGATTTTCAAAACAACGAATGGCGGTGTGAATTGGGCGGTAGAGGCAAGCGGCGTGACGGTCGAGCTGAATGATGTCTTCTTTCTCAATGCGGGCCATGGCTGGGCTGTCGGCGATAATGGCACAATTCTCTACCGAAAGGACACAACAATCCCTTCAATCATCTTGCAGTTGAGCAATATGAATCCCCATGTTGGACAGAAATTTGAAGCTCGAGTAGTTGATAAGGCTACTGGAATTGAGGCAAGTCGCAAGACCGTGTCGGCTATTCCTGCGCCGAATTTTTCGGTGACGTTTGATAATGTCACAGCAGGTAACAGTTATTGGGTCGATTTTTATGCGGATCACAATGGCAACGGAAGCTACAATGCCCCGCCGACCGATCATGCCTGGCGTTTGGAGGCTAACAATGTGATTGGTGAGGTGATTCTCAATTTCGTTCACAATACCAGTTTTACAGATATTCAATGGCCTGGCACTACGGGTGTTAATGATGAATCTGCTCAGACTGGTGTACCTGGTCAATTTAGTCTGGAGCAAAATTATCCCAATCCATTCAATCCCGAAACAACAATTCGCTTTTCGTTGCCCAACGCTTCCGAGGTGAAGCTGGAAATTTTCAACATGCTGGGACAGCGAGTGCGGTTGCTGGTGAATGGTCAGTTAACTGCTGGAGTTCACGCCGCAAAATGGGATGGCAAGGACGATTTTGGTCGCTTGCTCAGCTCAGGTATCTACTTCTATCGGATTGAAGCAGATCGCTTTGCCAGCACGCAGCGGATGGTGATGATGAAGTAGTGTGTAGTCTGCCGCTGGCAGTGGTTAGTCAACAGACAAGAGCCAGAAGTTGCCTGTTAGTGGAAATTTTCAGCAATTTACATTATCGGTAAGTCTGGACCGAATTTCTTAAAACATAACATTGATGATTGAAGACCGAATCCTTCAGAGCGAGGATTGACAGATCAAAACTGAACACTTGCAACTGATAGCTGGAATTGAATAAACGCTTTCTAGTGGCAAAGTAAATAACTTAACAAAAAGCAATACAGGAGGAGTAGCAGATGAAAAAGAACGTTGGATCAATAGATCGAGTAATTCGTGTGATTTTAGGCCTTGCGATTATCGGCTTGGGCATTGGATTCAAAAGCTGGCTGGGACTTATTGGCCTGGTACCAATGCTTACCGCAATTATTGGCTGGTGTCCGCTTTACAGGCCATTCGGCATTTCGACCTGCAAAGTCAAATCAAACTGAGTTCAAAGAAAAGCTTCCTGGATCGATCAGATCGGGGAAGCTTTTTTTTTGGGCGGATGGTTGAGTGGTTCAGTAGTTTAAGTAACTAAACGGGGATAAACAATTGGGAGGGAAACCCTCTGGACAAATAGGCCTAAGCTTTAAAGTTAAAATCAGAAATTGAATCATCGGAGGCAGAGCTATGGATCAAAATAAAATCAACCGCCGTCAATTTTTCGAATCATCAGGGAATTTGCTATTAACAGGATTGGGAGTGAGCGTTTTTGCTTCGTTATTAGCCAGTTGTGGTAAGGATAAAAATCCCACTGGACCTGGCAATGATAATGGCCCCTCAGAACGAACATTCACCGTTAATTTGAGCGAAAATCCTGCCCTGCAGCAGGTAGGAGGCTTCAAGACTTTTCAATTAGGAGGGACGCCAGTGATTCTATTTCGAATCAGCGATACCACGTTCAAAACACTGTCGCTGGTATGTACTCATCAGGGCTGTACCATCGATTGGCAAGCCTCAAGTAATAAATTTAACTGCGCCTGTCATGGTTCCCAGTTCGATAAGGATGGTAAGGTGCTGCGAGGTCCTGCGGTGAGAAGTCTCGATAGTTTTCGAACCGAATTTAAGAGTGATACCAATCAGGTAATCATTTATTATTGATCGAACCAGCAATCTTCCCAATTAATGTAGGATTGAAACCCTTGCGAAGGTTCGAAACCTTCGCAAGAATCCTCGCTGTTGAATAAAAGAACTATTTCAACTTGAGCATAAATTGAACGAAATTGTTACTCGATTTTCCAATTGGTAGCATTTAGGCAATGGCGCTCACCAAATTCATTTCCGCCAGAACGAAGCGGTAAACAGTACCAGTACCGTGAAGACCTCTAACCTTCCCACCAGCATCAAAAAGCTGAGGAACCATTTACCGATCATCGGAATATGGGCGTAATTATCGGTTGGTCCCACCTGACCCAGGCCAGGACCGATGTTATTGATCATGGCCGCCACGCTACCAAAGGCAGTCTGAAAATCCAGTCCCAGTGCGCTCATGAATAGCACGCCGAACACCGTCAATGCCATATAAAGCAAAAAGAACCCACCGATGGTGGATGAAATCTCACGAGGAATTACATTGCTTCCCACCCGCACACTAAATACCGCCTGCGGATGGATCAATCGCTTGATTTCATTGCGCCCCATTTGCAACAAGATCATGGTGCGGATGATTTTCATGCCGCCGCCTGTGGAGCCCGCACAGCCCCCGAAAAACATCAGGAAAAATAAAATCGCCTGGGATAATCCTGACCATTGCTCATAATCGGCAGTGCCATAGCCCGTTGTGGTGACGATAGAAACAACTTGAAATAAACTGTATTGGATTGTTTTGAACAGGTGGTGACCCGTGACTTTCCACACATCAAAGCCAATGATCAGCGTCGCCAAAAGAATGATCGAACCAAAAAATCTGACCTCGGCGTCTTTGAGATAAACTTGCGGCTGGCCCCGCAGCGCCCGATAGTGCAGGGCGAAATTGATCCCCGCCAGCATCATAAACAGGATGATGATGAAATCGATCAGCGGGCTATTGTAATGACCGATACTCGCATTTTTCGTGGAAAAGCCACCTGTGGCCATGGTGCCAAAGGTATGGCACAGGGCATCGAACCAATTCATACCCGCCAGCATCAGTAAAATGGTCTCCACCAGGCTGATCAGCGCATAGACGCCCCATAATAGTTTGGCCGTGTCCTTCAGTCGAGGCGTTATTTTGTCATGCGTCGGCCCTGGTACTTCGGCTTTGAATAGTTGCATCCCCGCCACACCTAATAAAGGCAGGATCGCTAGCGACAGCAGGATGATGCCCATGCCGCCCAGCCAGTGGGTGAACGATCGCCAGAACAGCAGCCCATGAGGCAAAGTCTCGATATTGGTGAGGATCGAAGCGCCTGTGGTGGTGAAGCCAGAAATGGTCTCAAAGAAGCAATCAGTATATGATGGAATAAATCCCGACAATTTAAATGGCAAAGCGCCGATGAATGAGAACAACAGCCAGCCCGAAGTGACGATCAAAAAGCCATCTTTGGGCCGCAATTCGGCCGTGGTTCTGCTAACGAAAAAAGTAGGAATCCCGATCAGCCAGGCAATGGCAATGGTGATAAGAAAGGCCTGGGAATCGCCTTCGTGATAAATAAGGGCGATCAATCCAGAGGGAATCAAGGAAATCCCTAAGAAAATAAGCAGGGCACTGAGAATATGAATGATGGAACGGAGGTTGATCATCGTCAATTAGAATTTGTAATTTTCAAGAGTTAAGGCGTCAGCCTTTTATCGTGAATGGGAGTTAAGGCGTTAGCCTTTTAGTCCCTAAAAATAAAGCTGACCGCATTGGTAACTTGATAAAAGCCTCACGGCTTAACTCCCAGATTAAGTGGGAATGAAGGCGTTAGCCTTTTATTTTGAATGGGAGTTAAGGCGTTAGCCTTTTAGTCCTTCACCGATGAAGTTGTGATTTCTCTAAAAGCCTTACGGCTTAACTCCCGCTTTGCTGAGGAATTAAGGCGTCAGCCTTTTATCCCCTGAAGACAAAGCCAGCCAGACTGTTAACTTTATGAAAGCCTTAAAGTTTTACTCCCACATTGAGTGGGAATTAAGGCGTTAGCCTTTTAATCTCTGGCTGATCAGGCTGTGATTTCTCTAAAAGCCTTACGGCTTAACTCCTTTTTTTATTCAAAGTCATTTTCAAAATCATCATGATCAATTGAAAAATCAATAATCGGATATTGTTGAAAAACCGACATCATCCAGTCTTCTCCTTTTTGCTTGATCCAGGAGCGATAGCTGGAAAATTTATAGTCTTCCATTTTTTTGCAATAGCCATGTTTAATGCAATTATGATGCAAATAATTGAAATGCGTCCAAAAATCCCGTTCGGATCGGATACACCAATCCCAATAATTCTGCCAAATTTTTCTGCCCCGACAATTTTGAAGCGAATTTATTTCATAAGAATAGCCTGCATGAATTTTACCAAACACTTTGGACAAATCTCTCCCGATTCGGGTTTTAAAGAGGAGATGATAATGATTGTCCAGAATGATCCAAGCATAAAGAACAAAATGAAAGGTTTTGAAAAATTCCGTAATCTTCTGAAGCAGCTTTTGTTTTTCAAAGTCAGAAGTCATCTGATAGATATTGAGATAAGTATGAACGTTAATGAAATAAGGGTAATCATCAATATAAAGATGATATGGCGTATGGCGTTTCATTTAATGTTCCTTTGCTTCTGATCTAATCATAAAAGCCTGACGGCTTAACTCCACCTTGCTTGGGATTTAAGGCGTTAGCCTTTTAACCCTGTGTTAGCCTTTTAACCGTTTTTAAATTCATCGAAGGGAGCGCCTTTCATTCAACAAGCTTGTTTTAGCCCTGATGGCTTTATCCCATCTCGAAAGGGAATTAAGGCGTCAGCCTTTTAGCCATTTTCAAAACCATCTCAGAACAATCGCCCGTGTTCTAAAAGCCTGACGGCTTAACTCCTTACGGCTTAACTCCCACTTTAGTTAAAAAACTCCTCCACTTCATGAATATCCGACGGCAACGAGAACACCACTACCTTGTCGCCTGCCTTCACTTGCGTGTCGCCAACGGGAATGAATACCTGATCGTCCCGCATCACAGCCCCGACGATGGCCCCGTCTGGGAAATCGAGTTCCCGCAGTGTTTTTCGGGTGATCTTGGAGCCTTTTTTGGGAATGAGTTCAATCACTTCGGCGGCAATCCCAGGGATTGACGCCACATTCACCACCGTCCCTCGTCGGATGAATTTCAAAATGCTATTTACGGTGAGCAATTGTTTTGAGATATAGGCATTGATCCCAATAGTGGGGATGATGGACCAGTAATCGGTGCGATTGATGAGGGCAATGATTCTGGGCACTTTCAAATGCTTGGCCATCAGGCAGGAGACGATGTTGGTCTCATCATCGCCTGTCACGGCGATAAAGGCGTCCATATCCACGATGCCCTCCATGGCCATTAAATCCAGGTCCAGCCCATCGCCCTTGATGACCAGCGCCCGCTTCAGCTTTTCCGCCAGGTCGTATGACTTTTCTACATTCGATTCGATGATTTTGACGTTATACTCCTTTTCCAGCTCATGGGCAATGATGTATCCTGTCTGTCCGCCGCCCAAAATCATCACGTTTTCGATTTTCACATTCTCCTTGCCTGCAATTCGCACAACATCCTGGACATTTTCCCGAGCTACGATGACAAAGATGCGGTCATTGTGAACCAGAAAGTCATTGCCCCGTGGTATCTTAGTGACATCCTTGCGATGAATGGCGATGACCCGAAAGATAAAATCAGGATATTTTTTGGACAGCTCGCTCAGCGGAATATTCAGAATCGGATTGTCCCGCTCCAATTGGATGCCCATGACGATGATTTTGCCTTTGGCAAATTCGATAACATCGGTCGCTGCCGCTTGCTTCAACAAACGCACTGCCCCCTGTGCCGCCACCGATTCGGGATGAATAATCAGGTCGATATTAAATTTCTGAGCATTAATCGGGGCGTCCGTGCGGAGAAATTCCCTGTTTTTCACTCGAGCAACGGTTCGTGCGACCCCGTATTCTTTGGCTGCAATAGCCGCCAGCAGGTTCACCTCATCCGAATCGGTGACCGCCACCACCAGATCCGCTTTTTCGATGCCTGCGCTCTCTAATATTCTGAAACTGGTGCCACTGCCCTGAAAAACATGCGCATCCAGCGTCTCAGCCGCATGCGTGTATCTATCATGATCCTTTTCGATCAATACGATGTCATGTTTCTCATAGGACAGCATCTTGGCCAGATGATAGCCAATATCGCCCGCACCAATGATAATAATGTTCACTTTCGTTTACCTCTTTCAAATTTTTGCTGGATAAATATATGAATTTTTTTGTAAAAGTCAAATGGAAATTAAAGGCTGACAAAGGATTACGATGGGGTGAGAAGTCTGATGATTCGATATTAAAATGAAATGAGGAAGGTAGGAATGGTGGAGTGTTGGAGTTTTGGAGTGTTGGAGTGTTGGAGCATTGGAATGTTGGAGTGTTTGAGTATTGGATTATTGGAGTGTTGAATTATTGGGGCATTGATTAGCACTACTTAGTTAGATGAAAAGACGACGTGTCATTCCGAACGAAGCGTAGCGGAGTGAGGAATCTGTACATGTCGATAAATTCGGAGTAAACAGATTTCTCGCTCCACTCGAAATGACACGCAAGGTGAATTAAGATAATTTGACTAAGGAGAATTATTCAATCGCTCAATTTTTATTTATTGTAGATTTTCTTGATATTCACTTCAAAATATTTCCAGCGAAATTTTGACCCATGTGGAAGCTGAGTTATTCGGCAAGGGTGCAGATATCGATGTTATTGCGAGCGGACAGATTGTGTGAAAACACCCGATTTTTCTGTCTTTCCGAACGGAGCGCAGCGAAGTGAGGAATCTATATGTCCCAAAAACATTTTGCATTAAACAGATTCTTCTCTGCCAGTTGGCCATAAGCGTCAACTTAAGGGAATACATGGTGGGACGCTGTCATTCTGAGGAGCGAAGCGACGAAGAATCTCTTCAAAAAACACACCTAATTTCGTTAAATTAAGAGATTCTTCGCTCCCTGCGATCGCTCAGAATGACTTCGTACTCTTAAGTCGACGCCAATTGCCACTTTGCGGATCGGAATGACATTCAAAAAATTACATATGCATTTCATGCAGTCTGGGAGCGACGTTATCCCTAAAATTTTGAAAATCAGAAGAACTGCTTCATCACTTTACACCAGTCGGCGGAATATTGACCGTTAGATTCAAGAGTTATGAGTCTTCACCCAAACACTAACTAATTTGCAATCGACCTAACAGGAAACGACCCAATTCATCCTTGCCTTTGTTGGCAAATAATATTCCGACAATTTTAAAATCAGGATCAGGGATCGCTATCTTAAGATCATAGGTTCCGAGAGGCACAGATTCTGGGATGAAAATCTCGATCTGTTCGGTATGCAATCCAGGTAGCCATTGGGTGATATTCACTCCCGTTACGTGTTCCAATTTAGCTGTCCCATCGCTATCAACGAAATAGATGACCACAGGCCAGGGGAGATAGAATGGAGCGACGCCTTTATTTTCGACCCTAATGGTGAGTTTCAGCGTATCGCCTCGATTGATATTTTTCTCAAATACTACATCTCTCAACACGAAGCGATACCCCAGCATTTTGTGGAGCTTATCCAGATCTCTCCGATGGCTTTCACTCTGCGGCTCGATGGTGCCACCAGCAGGACCGATGAACGACCAATGCGTTTTTTTGATAAATTCAAAATTGAGATCAAACCGTTCCGTCGTTCCTTCAATTGCCCCGTGATTCGAACCACAAAATTCGCCTGTGATGATAGCTGTCTTCCAAACTCGATCATTCAACAGCGGATCAATTTGATTCAGGCTTTCCAGATACCAATCATTCGATTCTTTAGTGCCGAGGCAATCATTCCGAATGCCACAACCACGGTCAGTGACATACTTGGTGGCGAAATCGTCATCAAAGGCAATGACTTTAGGCTTGGTGGGAAAAGCGGCAAAGTAATCCTCCAGGATTTTCTGCTTGGTCGCTTGAGTTGCTGCCAGTGAGTCATTCAGCCAGACATGCCATTCGCCCCAGAAGCCATACGAGCCGATGTCGATCCAGGCGACACGGGGATCACGATCATATCGAGCGCCCAACGCCATGATAAAATCATGATGGGCAGCCAGAAATTTGGGGTCATCCCAGTCTGGCGCCAGCCCCTCATGGCCATCGATGGAATAGGGACGCATCCGCACGCCCTGGTCGATGAGCCATTGTGGCGTATGAATTTGGCCTGAGCCTGGGATCGCAGCAGCGATGCGGAAGCCGACTCGTTTGCCAGTTTGAGCCACATTGCCCCAATCTTTTTCCAATCGGGCCCAGTTGTAAACGCCCTTTCGTGGTTCCAGCTCGCTCCAGGCGAACGTCGCATATTGTAGCTTGGTCTCATAAATCGGATTTTCATCGCCAATCCACGGGGCAAAGCCTTTGAACGGATTGGGGATGACATCGTCAATTTCTTCCAGTTGGAAGCTGCCATTGTCTGGTTCATTGGTGGACTTTTTGGAACAATAATTCAAAAGGGAAAAAACTGGAATCAATAAGATCAACAAAATGGAATTTAGTTTAACCATAATTGTCTTCCTCATTTTTACTAATTTAACTCAACAATCCCCAGCCCATACACCTGTACCTCATCCACCCCAAACGTAACAATCTGCCTTCCCTTTTTTTCAATTGTGCCAAATTCTATGGGCATCAATTCGGACAACGAGCCGCTGTACCGAACCGATTTCGCTTTCTTCCCTTCGGGCAAAGCAAGCTGAATTTTCAAATTCTTGCATGGCGTAATTGTCCCATCCACCGTTACATCATAGTTGACGAGGTGAACCAGCAGGCAATTTTCCTTTTGATTCAGCATCGTGGTTAGCTCGACATACGGGGCGGCTGAGAGGATTCTGGTCGTCTGATCATCGAGAAGCTCAATCGTTTTTTGAACCACATTTTCGAGAATCTGGCGCAGCTCTGGATCCATTCGATTGCGGGTGTAGCCCTCGGGAATATCGGCAAAGACATCGGCCATTTCAGGGCCGAACGTCGTGACCTCGCCTTTTTTCTTCAGAGGGATCAAAAATTTGGAATCGGGAATAGTCAATGGGATGAAAAAAACCGATCCTTGCCCATATTTTCTCACCGTCATTTGATTGGGATATTGACTTCCTTCAAAAAGCGAGGCCAACACAATTGCCTGTTGCGGGACATTGAATTCGTTCTTGAAACCGCAGTTACCGAGAAGCAGTACCTTGCCGCCATGTTCAGCATACGCCTTCAATGCTTCCTGCTTTTGGGCGCTTAACAGCGGAAGATATGGAATTATGATCAAGTCATATCTCGTTAGGTCAGCCAACAGCAGATCATCCTCAACAATCATCTGATGCGCAATGCCCTGATCGGCCAGCACCCGAGACAAGCTGAAGGCAAAGCTCTGCTCGTCCGCCAGATATTGATTGAGCGAGGCCAACACAGCGATATTGCTATGAAGCTGGGCACCGACCAGATATTTTTCATTGGCAGAGAGAAAGCGATACATGTCCGTCGCCCCAGGCGGGGTCTGCCGTTTTTCTCGGAAAATGGCATGGTTGGCAACTGCTTCGGCGATGTTGATCTGCGCCATGGCGCTGAGGCATTTTTCGGTCGGATCGGGAAAGATCGGCGGCGTGATTTCGGTGGCATAAATGATCGTCGGTTTGCCGTGCGAAGCGGCTGCCAGAAATTTCAGAGCGGGGCTATTGGTGATTTTGGTGCCATTTTCGTCTTTGCGAGGGGCGCTATCCAAAAATTCCTGCATCTCGGAATAAATGAAATCGTCGTAGCCCTCACGAGCCAGCATTTCCATATTGCCTGCGGCATCATAAGCAATGGGCCCATAGCCAAAGCCGCCGAAGACATTGCCCGAAATCATGAAATGGGGGTTGTATTGTCGAGCCACGGTGCGCAGCCGCTTATGAAACTCAGCCACGGTGTGACAGCGAAAGGTGATCCATTCCATCCAGAATTTGTCGTCCCGTTTTTGCGGCAGTTGAACCTTATCATAATCTGAA
>JAPDPQ010000033.1 GCA_034506395.1 candidate division KSB1 bacterium
TGGCGCCAACAGGATTCCGCTGACATTCCAACAGCGCTCGCAAAATCAGCGGCGCCACGATGGTGGCACATAAAAACCCGAATTAATTCGGGTTTTTATGACAATCTTTTCAAAATTCATTTGCCAAACAACAAACAATATTCAATCTCTAATATTCAAGTGGAAAGCCTCAATGACAAACATGTCCTTCCGAAGATTTTTTCGACCAAAAAATGACCTTTTATATTCAGGCTGTTAAGAATTTCAGGCATTAAAATTTGAAAACCATTCGGAATTTGTGGTTTGAAATTTATTTGGGATTTGGGATTTGAGGTTTGTGTTTTGGAATTTCATCCGTTGGGTTGTTTCTATTCATTTGGGAAAATTGATTTATTTCCAAATTTAGAGGTGATTATTCGTATTCTTTGGTTAAATTAAAATCAATCGATCTTCCCCCCTATTTGTTTTGGATGTTATGAGCCACGGGCTCGGCTTATTTATGGATTGTGCGGATTGAAACTGAGCTGTTTTTTCATTGCGAGCGAAACGGAATGGAGCGAAGCAATATCCTGAAGTATTCACACTTAACAACAAGATTGCTTCGCCTCCGCGGATCAGCGGCTTCTCATAATAAGGGGAAAATAGTGTTTCGCAAAAGTTCTGGTTCGCCCTTTTTTTATCATGAATGGAGATAAGGGTTGGCGCCCAAGCAAAAACCGATTAATCTTTCGAAGCGCCGAACTTAGCTGGGATCTTCACCACCCACGCTGCCCGACACGGCGGGTTCTTTTGCACCGACTCAGGAATATTCACCAAAAATCCCTTGCCCACTTTCTCCCATGTCAATTCTTGATCAACCCCCAGCATCTTCAACTTTGCGCCCTCAGCGGGTTGAATAGAAGAAAGCCAAATTTTTGATGGCGGAGTGGGTTCATCCTCATCCGCCAGGTAAATGGCATAGACTGTCCCGTCTTTTTTCTGGGTCAAACAAACTTTGCCCTCTCGATACGGTTGCAGTGGCTGGGTCTCGTAAATCGCTTCACCGTTCACTTCAAGCCAGGCGCCAACTCCCTTCAAACGATCGTACGCCGCCTCAGCCCAATCGCCTTCGGGGGAGGGACCAATGTTCAGTAGCAAATTTCCACCTTTAGCCACAATTTCCACTAACATGTGGATAAGCTGATGGACTGATTTGTATTGATGATTTTTATTGTACGACCATCCCTCGGCCATAGTGATGCAGGACTCCCACGGCACGTTCAATGGCCGATCAGGAATTTTTTGCTCGGGGGTGAGGTAATTCTCGAACTCGCCGCTCACCCAGCGATCCACGATGATCAAACCAGGCTGATGCTTGCGAGCCATGGCGGCAATGCTAGCCATATCGATATCCTGGTTGTAATCCTTCTTTTTGGCCCAGGCCTCAAATTCTTTCGGCATATTCTGAAGAGGCCGCACCCAGGCGCCATCCAGCCAGAGGATGTCGATCTTGCCATATCGGGTCATCAGCTCTTCGATCTGGTCATAGGTAAATGCTTTGAACTTCTGCCAGCGCTCTGGGAATTTGGCGGGGTCGTAATTGACATGGCGATCGGGTGTGGCATAGTAATTCCACCAATAATATTCGCTGCTCCAATCGGGCTTGGAGAAATAGACGCCGATCATGAAGCCCTCCTGGCGAAAGGCATCGAACAGCGCTTTGGTGATATCGGCGTTGGGATGCGAGTGAAACGGACAATCGGGCGAAGTAATTTTGTAATCGGTGAATTTGGAATCGAACATGCAGAAGCCATCGTGATGCTTGGTGGTAAACACGAGATATTTCATGCCTGCCGCTTTGGCTGCCTTCGCCCATCTGGTTGGATCAAATTGGGTGGGATTGAAGGTCTTTTTCAAATTTCGATACTGGCGTTTATATTCCTCGTAATCATCCACGGGGCGGGTGATCCAGTCCTCCGAGCAGATCGACCAGGATTCCACCACGCCCCACTGACTGTAAGGGCCCCAGTGCATCATCAAGCCGAATTTCAAGTCCTGCCACTGCTCCAGCTTGTGTTTGATAAGCGGATCCGTGACAGGCACATAATCCCGTTCTGAATGTTGAGCCACTAATATGGAGAAACCTCCCAACATCAAAAGTGCATTCATCAGTAAAATATGCTTTACCATAAAATGCTCCAACTTCTGGACAAGAAACCAGGTTTTTTCAAAGACCTGGTTTCTTATAAATTACTATCTATGAAAAAGAACATTATCAGGCACAAGCTGCTTCTCCATCCCAGCGCCTTTCCAATACACCTTCAAACCATCCCCACCAGTCTTTTCAAAAAATGTCACTCTGATTGGATGAAATCCAGCCGCCAGGGCGATCACGCCCGATCGTTCCATCATCCCATGCAGACCATCGTTATTCACCACCAGCTCATCACCGATGAAAAGCTGGCTGCCGTCATCGGAATCGGTGGCGAAGCCATAGACGCCATCGGTCGGAATCTGGATGAAACCTTTATATTCGAATCCAAAATGCTCCTCGTTCTGGCGGGGGGAGAAATCGAAATTGCGCAGCGTGCCAGTCTTCAGCGGCTGCAATTGGCTGAAATCGGGCAGCCAGTCCCAATCGCCCTCGAAATAGGCGAATTGAATACCTGGGGCGGGATTGGTCACAGCCGCAGCGGGACGAGGGGCGACCTTCGTGAACGTGGCCTGAACCGCTGCGCTGACGGGCTTGTCATCCCGAAAGCAGCGGGCCGAAACCGTGGTCGTCTTGGTCAGGCGAATCGGACCCGTCGCCAAAATGGAATTGGGCTGGGGAATAGTTCCGTCCAGCGTGTAGCGAATCTGGACGTTCTGCCGATCCGAGCTCATGCTCACTTCGATCTCGTCCACGAAAATGTTGAAATCGGCCTTGATTTCTGGCGGATTGTTGATGTCAGGTTTGCCCTCGATCTCCAGCACCACCACGCTATTGATGGTATCGGGCGCCACGGTCGGAACAGCGATCACCAGGGCATCCTCGTCCCGAGTGACGGCCAATGGAGATCGGCCAGGATCCGAGAGCAAATAGGCATTTTTAGCGGAATTATAGATTCCTGGCACTTCCAATATGCCATCCTCTGGCCAATCGAACACATGCAGATAAAGTCGTGTGCCGCCCTCCATGGGCTGCTGGGTGCAGCGACCCCATGCCAGATATTTGAACGGGCTGGCGTGAGTGGCATAGATGGCCGAGCCATTGACCTTCATCCATTGGCCAATGGCTTTCAGCCGATCGATGCTCGGTTGCGGGAACAAACCTTCGGCCGTGGGACCAATATTGAGCAGAAAATTACCGCCTTTGGAAGCAATGTCGGCCAGCATCTGGATCAGCTCTTTGGCGGACTTCCAGTTGTGATCGTTTTTATTGTAGCCCCAATGGTCGTTCATGGTCATGCAGGTCTCCCAATCCACGCCAGGCAGACCCGTGGCGGGGATCGTCTGCTCGGGCGTACCGAAATCGCCAGCAAATTCGCCAGCTTGAGTGAAGCCCTCCATGCCCGATCGGCCAGCGCCCACCCGATTATTGATGATGATATTGGGCTGCAAACTGCGGACGTAATTGTAGAGGTCCTTGCCCCGCTCCTGGTTCCAGGTGTTCTCCCATTCGCCATCGAACCAGAGCACGCCGATCTCGCCGTAATTTTTCACCAACTCCCGAAGCTGATTCTTCATATGTCGCACGTAGCGATCGAAATCAGCGCCCTCGGTTGGGCGATCTTTCTCCCAATCCCGTCGGGGCAGATAATCGGGATGATGCCAATCCATGATCGAATGATACCAGCACATCTTGAGACCCGCTTTGTGGCAGGCGTCGGATAGCTCCTTCAAAATATCCCGCTGGAACGGGGTGGACATGACATCGAAATCGGTGTATTTGGAATCGAACAGGCAGAAGCCATCGTGGTGTTTGGAGGTGATGACGATATATTTCATGCCCGCATCTTTGGCCATCTGCACCCATTCCTCGGCATTGAATTTAACGGGATTGAATTGTTGGACGAATTTATCATATTCCTCCAATGGAATCTGAGCCGTGGTACGGATCCACTCGGCATGATCGGTGCGGCCGTTCCATTCGCCCGCAGGGATGGCGTACAAACCCCAATGAATGAACATGCCGAACCGAGCCTCCCGCCACCATTGCATGCGGGCATCCCGCTCGGCCTGGGATTCGGCCATATAATTTTTTGTGCCACAGGATAAGAGAAAAATGAGAGAAATTAGAAGTGAAAATTTGAAGATGTTCATCGCTCCCTCGCTTGGTTTGGTTTGACAGGATAAACAGGATTAACTGGATTGGTTTTTGTGATTGGAATTTAAGTGAATTTGAGGGAAAAATCAAGGTAAAATATTGCGCTGAAATTTCTCTATTGATTATTTTTTTCTGCATTATTATCGCTTGACAAAGATGGTAAAATTTGATACGATATTTCAAGCTTAGGTTACTACTAAAGTCTACCATATGGATTCGAATAACTTTTTCACTCCAAATTTGATCGTTTTCGTTCAGACTGCAATTAGACAACTGTTTAATTGGAGGCCTTGTTTGTTTGACTCAACTTGTTTAACTGATCAACTCATCTAACAAAGAAAGAAAATCTTATCAACCTTAGAAGCCAAAAAAAGACCGAACATCCATGAAACCTTATTAGCTTATCATTTTTAGATGCAATTTTCGAGAGATCGAAAATAAGGGAATAAGGTTTATTTAATGGGGTTCGCCCTGGCTACTAAGGCTGTTCTGAAAAATAAGCTAATCAACCCAAGGAAAAATCTTATTGACTTTAGTAGCCAATGAAAACCAAACCGACCTGAAAGCTTACTAGCTTATTTTGAAAGCTGGTTTTCCTGAGATCGAAAAGAAGGGAAAAGGTTGATCTGATGGGATTCGCTCTTGCTACTAAGGGTGTTGTGGAAAAATAAGCTTATTTCGCTCAAAAAAATTATAGCTGAGCGTTGCAGCAAAGAACAGGAGTTGCTATAGACATTGCTTTAGCGATACTGACAGGCAGTTACGAGCTGGCTGAAAAGACAGGATTACTCGCTTACATCAAAAGCATGGGTGAACAAACATTTGATGCCTGATTCGACTGACTGATTCTATTGATTGGAGCGACAAAATCAGTTGAAAGCGCTGAATTGATTGAATGTCATAATAAATTATGAGCCATTCAGTTTATGGCGGAAGCTTTTAGATGATCAGGGAATTGGATAATTGCGTGGTATTGCTTGCTTACTTCACTCAACTCACTTCGCCACTCAACTGAATCAACTCTCTCAAAAACCAATAAGCCCGATTAACTTTATGAGCCAAGGCAAATAAACCACCCGTCGAAGATGCTGTTCCGAAAGCAGCGGCCTAACCAAACAAACCTATCAATTTTTTTGTGAAATCAAATTAAAAAGATCAGGTCGGTTTCAGATAGGAGATCAAATAATTTTGACATTTGGTTCTTTTTGATTATATTCTCGATGAGGCCACTTAAATAAATAACCAGAGGTGAACCATGAGAACCTTGATTATTAGAATGATGATATTTTTGGTTGCTGAATTTTATCACGTTGCGGCCCAACAGCCCATAAACTTCAGGCTCGCCACAGTGTCGCCAGCCAAATCCGTTCATGTGGTTGGAGATTTCAACGGATGGTCGCGGACCAGCATGCCAATGGCCGATCCGGATGGCGATGGGATTTGGGAAGCAAGCATCCAACTTGCCCCTGGAGTATATCAATATCGCTATTTAATCGATGAAGTAATCTGGATTAAAGATCCAGCGAATCCAGTTTGGGATGGTGAACATAGCAATTCGGTGCTTTCAGTTGCGGATCCAGAAATGCCGCGGCTAAAGATCCTTCGACCTATTTATGGTGAACGCTTTGTCAATGAGCCGATTGAAATCGCGCTTCAATATATCGATGGCAAAGGGCAGTACGGTTTGGATTTGGCGGCGACTCGGGTGCTCATCAACGGTCAGCCGATAAAATTTAATTTTAACATAAAAACCAATAAGATTGAGTGTCGCGTACAGGGGATGGATGATGGGGAATATGAATTAGAGATCAGCGCTGCGGATCGAGCTGGCAATGCAGCAGCCCCAATTCGCTCATTTTTTTGGGTGAACCAGCATAATCAATCCCCTTCTTTGGATGCTGGCCACACCATGATTGCTTGGATCAATCATCCAGTGACGCTGGATCAATGGGTGGGAGGAGATCCGGATAATGATCCTATCCGGCATTACCAATGGAAATTGCTTGCGAAGCCAATCGGAAGCAGGGCGAAATTGAATCGCTCTGGAATTCCTTTTCCATCCTTTAAGCCAGATAAAATCGGCCGCTATGTGTTTTCGCTTCGGATCAGCGATGGTCGTCTCTGGAGCAACATCGACAGCGTTGATGTTTTCGCATTTAGTCAGCAAGATCTTCCAGTCCAATTTCAGTTATCAGAATCAGCAGTCTTAGCCCACTATCAAACTTCCATTCGCACTGCGGCGGTGGCTGGCGAATTCAACCGATGGTCCGCTACCGCCAATCCCATGAATGATCGGGATCATGATGGGGTTTGGACCGCCTGGCTGGACCTTGATCCTGGGGAGTACGAGTACAAATTCGTAGTGAATGACAGCCTCTGGCTTCCTGATCCGGAAAATCCTCGTCAGGTCCCTGATGGTTGGAATGGACTAAACTCCATTTTTACCGTATCCTCTTATCGCCCAACTGCCAGAGCCAACGCCAAATTGCTCCCTGGCAAAATCATCATCGACGCATCAGCCAGTAGCAGTCCCTTGGGTAAATCACTTGGTTTCTCCTGGATCCAGGATATCAAAAACCCCAAGAGATTCTCTCTCTCTGCGGCCGAAATGCTGGCATTTCCGATCCCCCATCAACCCGGAAATTACTACTTTTATTTGGTGGCGACCGATGAGCATGGAGGAAGCGATTTGCAGAAATTAGTGCTATCAGTCGATCGAGACTTGGTGCGCATCCAGGGTTACGGGGATTCGCCCGATTGGGCGAGAGATGCGATCATTTATGAGATTTTTGTCCGTCAGTTCACCCCCAGCAGGGATCTTCAGGGCGTCATAAAAAAGCTCGATTATTTGAAAGACTTGGGGGTCAATTGTATTTGGTTAATGCCAATTTGGGAAGGACCGACTCGTCATGGCTATGGCCCAAGCGATTTCTTTCAAATTGAATCCGATTATGGGACGCTGGAGGATTTCAAATCGCTGGTTAAGGCGGCTCACGACGCTGGCATCAAAATCATTCTCGATTTCATCGCCAATCACACTTCCGACCAGCATCCGTATTTTCTCGCTGCCTATCATTCCCCTTTATCTCCATTTCGGGACTGGTTTCGCTGGCGATCAGATAAAAAGCGCAGCTATTATGCTTACGAGTTTCATAATGACTGGGACACGCTCCCGAATCTGAATTACGAGAATCCAAATGTCCGGCAGTATATATTAAGTGCGGCGAACTACTGGGCATCGTTGGGGGTAGATGGTTTCCGTTGCGATGTGGCCTGGGGTGTTCCCCACGATTTCTGGAAGGTTTTTCGTCGGTCTTTGAAAAAAAATTACCCCGATTTGTTGTTGATCGATGAGGTGCTTCCACGGTCGCCCGCTTATCATCGCGATCAATTTGATATGTCGTATGACACCGATTTCTACGGCAATCTGCTCGATGTGATGCGCAAGCAAAAGCCGCTTCCAGCCATTGATTATGGGCTGAATAAGACAAAAAAGAACTACCCTGAGGAAGCGCTGGATTTTCGATATATGGAAAATCATGATATGGAGCGATTCATCACTCAGTTTGGATTGAACAAGACCAAATTGGCAGCAGCGCTGCTCTTGACAATCCCAGGCACGCCGCTGATCTATTACGGACAGGAACAGGGATTGGCTGACAAAACTGCTCCTATGGATTGGCAACGGGCCAAGACCGATCTTTTCCAATTTTATCGAAAGCTCATCCATCTTCGTCGCAGTCATCTTTGTCTGCGCCGCGGCGATATGATGAAGTTAGCAACAAATGCGGAACTGGATGTCTACGCTTATCTCCGCAAGCATGGACAGGACCAGGTGTTAGTGGTGCTAAACTTTAGCGACTCGAATCGAGATTGTTTAATCACCCTACCTTCCGACGTGATCAAGCAAGTGAAACAGCCATGGCTTCGGCTGGAAAATTCGATCACTGGTGAGCCAATGCAATTGCCAATTATTGCTGGCGATCAAATTCGGCTCCAAATGACCCCTGAAACGCCCTATGTTTTCGTGATGAACGAATAATAGTAATGGGGGACGATTGATTCTGTACGATTAATTTGAAGGGAAACTCATTGAGATTCAACTACATTATCTCGTAGGGGGAGATGATTATTTAATTTTATAACTTTCGTGAGTATCTAAAATGAAAATCATGACTAGAATTAGTCGGTGGAAATGGTTCATTACATTTTTTTTTGTGGCAATTCTCTATGAACCTAAAATTTTTGCTCAGACCATTCAACCATCCTATTACGACCAAAACATGCTGGTAATTCCTGAAGGCCAAAGCCGAACATTCATGTTTACCAATCGAAAAGGTTTATTTTATTACGGAGAGACAGGTCTTCCAAATACGTCGCCGCTGAATGGATTGAGCTATTTGACTCACAAGTTTTTAGAGGATTATATCATTGAAATTGGGGGGAGTCCCCTCTCTCGCGCTCAAGCCGAAGCGCATCTAATGGCCAATCGCTTGGTCCGCCATTTTAAGAACCTCTCGGTGGAAGAAGAGATTTCCATCGCCGATTCACTCTTAGCATTGATAATCAAAATTCGAGGACCACAAAAAGCTCCGTTGGCCATCGCGCCTCTGATCTCAAGCGCCAATGAAAAGCAGCATTTTCAGGTGGATTGGTCCCAGAGCGATCGAATATTATTCATCTCGAGGGCGAATTTGGCCACTTCCAGCGACAAAAACCCTCCAGCCTGGCTGGCAATTACCACCTATCCAGAGGGCGATTTCAGCAGCCTCGAGATTGAAAAGCTGCCCATTCAAAGCAAGCTTTCACGCCAACCCAACTTCTGTCCCGGCAAAATCCATGTATTGCTCGATTCCGAAGTAATCATCTTGTTCATTGTTGGCAACAACAAGAATGAACTACTCAAAAGCCGCAATTTGATGCTGAAGCAATTGAACATCGAAATCAGAAGGAAAAATGACAGGATAGAGGGCATCAGAGAAACTCAATTGTTCTTGAGCACATGGTTAGCGCTTAGCACGCTTTGATTTCATGGCAAAGCGCCATAATCGTTTTTTTTCCGCCAATCCCGGAAATCCTTGACTCATAGAATATCGAGGAAATGTCATGCGATTTCGGAAAAACTTTAGGAGGGCATTATAGCAATGCGCGTGGGATGAACCATTGATTCTTCGCGCTGGGGTTCAAATTGACTCATGCACCTTTCTATCAATAAAACGCGGATCTCATTTTTTTGAGCAATGGCGGCGCATACCAGATCAACCTAAATTTGGTTTTAAAATATTTCATCCGATCGAAATTGCGCACGACTTTCAGATAGCTATTGATGAGCGGTTTCACGTCTTTGATGCTTCTTGGTAGAAGCTCCAAATTAATCACCCCATGAAAGCGTTGGTCTTTGAGGGCTACCAAAATTTCATCAATCGGCAACTCTCCCGTCAAGCCGAACGGAAGATGGGCATCAAAATTTTTGCGACAATCCGACAGGTGAATGAAGTTAATTTTTCCGTTTTGAAGCTTGAGATATTCAACAGGATCCTCGCCTTGCAAAAAATAATGCGGGGCATCAAAACATCGTCCCACCAGCTTCTCGCCCAGAGCCGCTTGAGCACGCTCGTAAAACCGATCGAACCGAGCCATGTCCCAGCTCTGGATGTTCTCCAATATAATCGGCACCTCCAATTGAGCTAAATTATTCAGAAGGTAATCAATCAACTGGTCCATGGTCCAATTGGAACGCCGGTTCTCAGGCGGATGCGAAAGACAATATTGGATATTCAAGTCACGATGATGGCGGTTGATCAATCCAATCAGCTTGTGAATTTCGCCTTGGCGATCGTGAAATGAAAAATCATACTCCGCATCGTGCAAATTCGGCAGATGGAAGCCAGTTTTTATTTCGCCCAATTGTTCTAAAAAGGCGGGCAGTTCATCGAAAACGGATTTGGTGATTTCAATAAACTCAACCCCCATCTTTCTGATGACTGACAATAATGCCGAAGGCGGAAGCCCTCTAAATTTATCTACTGTAATTCCTACTACTACATTGCTATTTCTCACCTGGATCGTCCTCTGCAATTTGTAATGGTTTTCTTTTTTTGGTCCAGATCGACTGCTAACTTTTATACAACCAAAAACCTCTTTCGTTTTGAAAGCGGAATGTGCCTATCGGTTGCCTGGTTCAAGGAGACCTAATATAGCGCAATTCTATGATATAGTCAACAATTATATGAAAATGAATTTTAAATTTTGGCAAAAGCGGATTGTCATTAAATTCGGTTAATGATCTATTTTCTACTTGTATTTTAGCTGGCAATTTGATATTTTTAATTTCATTTTTACAAAGGAGCTGATCATGATCAAAGTTCAAGTGCTGGATCATCCGCTAATTTTGGATAAGCTGAGCCGTTTGAGAGACAAATCCGCTGGAACACAACAATTCCGGCAATTGGTCCATCAAGTGTCCACTATTTTAGCAGTAGAAGCGACCGCTCATTGTCAGCTTTCAGAGACCACGATCACTACGCCGTTCGAGCCGATCATTGGCCATAGCTTGGAAAATGAAATTGTATTGCTACCGATTCTGCGCGCAGGTCTGGGCATGCTCGGTGGCTTTTTGGATTTGCTGCCCGATGCTAAAATCGGCTATCTGGGAGTTTATCGAGATGAAACCACATTAACGCCAGTGACCTATTATCAAAATTTTCCAAAAAGCATCGCGCAAGCTGAGATTTTCGTCCTCGATCCGATGCTGGCAACGGGTGGTAGCGCCAATTATTGCATTTCACTGATCAAATCAAGCGGAGGAAAGCGGATCACCCTGGTCACCATCGTCTCGGCGCCAGAGGGAGTGACATTGATCAATCGAAACCATCCCGATGTCAAAATCGTAACCGCCAGCTTGGACCGGGGACTTAATGGGCATGGGTACATCGTGCCAGGATTAGGGGATGCTGGGGATCGCCTGAATGGAACCGATTAATTTTGGCTCAGGCGATGGCGGTGCTTTTATTCTAAAGCTCTACCGTGGGAATTTCTACTGATCCAATCGCATGGAGCCGTGGAATCTGAAGTTTACATATTCCTCAAGTGCAAACTTTCATTACGGGTGAAGATGTTTGAGGTGGGCGAAGAAATATGACTGCGAAAAATTCAGTGACTTTCTCTTTCTGTGCGGAAAAATGCTTTGACAATTCTCGTCAAAGCATGCTCTTTCAATTCATCACTTCAATTTTGTACTCAATTTTGGTAATGGGAGTTGTTGCTGAATTTTGCTATGGGCAAACCTGCCCCGATGCCAAAACGGATAGCCTGATCCAAATAGGCATCGCGCAATCAATTCAGCATAACTATTCTCAGGCAGAATCCATTTTTCAAAATTTAACCGAAACCTATCCAGATCATCCGATCGGCTATTTCTTCATGGCAGCCATGCTCCAATCGAAAATGAGCGATTATGAAACCGACCGCTGGAGCGAAGATTTTCGACGTTACATTCGTCTCGCCATTGATAAAGCTGAAAACAGGAAAACGCAGGACCTCTGGGCGATGTTTTATCACGGCAGCGCCTTGTGCTATCTGGCTTTTTATGAGGGAAGAAATGGGGATTATCTGAAAGCGATCAACCATGGGTTTTCGGGCATTGCTATTTTGAAGAAGATCGTTAATATCGATCCTGAATTTCATGACGCCTATTTTGGGATCGGCTCCTATCAATATTGGCGCAGCCAGAAAACCCGATTGTTGAACTGGCTGCCACTAATATCAGATGGCCGCGCCGAGGGCATCGAACTGGTACGACGTAGCGTGGAACTGGGCCGCTACACCCGATACATCGCCATGAGCGAGCTGATTTGGATCTTATTGGATGCAGGGGAAGCGGATGAAGCGTATGCCTGGGCAGTAAGGGGATTGAAGCAATTTCCGCAGAGCCGCTTCTTCCTCTGGGGGGCGGCCAAAAGCGCTTATGCGATGGAGAACTTCGCAGCCGCAGCTTCTTACTTTCAAAATTTGCTCAATTCGATCGTTAATTCGCCCATGGATAATGATTACAATGAATTTCTTTGCCGGCTGAAGCTGGCACAATGCCTGGAGAAATTAGGCAAGCTGGCCGAGGCCTCGCACCAGATCGCAATGATCGATTCCTTGGCGCTTTCCGAAAAGCTGAAGAATAAACTAAAAAAACAGCGCAGCGAGCTAACTCAGCTCAAATCCCGCTTGGCCAATTTAGCGAAAATCGAATCGCCCATCGCTTCATCAGTTCTCGAACATCAGCTTGCAGATAAACAGCGCCGCCAATAATCCCGCCAAATCGCCAATGAGTCCTGCGGGCACGGCATGCCGTGTCTTTTTAATTCCCACCGCTCCAAAATACACAGCAATTACATAAAATGTGGTTTCGGTACAGCCGAAGAAGGTGGAAACCAATCGCCCGATGAAGGAATCGGGCCCGTGTTGTTTCATCAGCTCGGTGGCAATGCCCAAGGTGCCGCTGCCGGATAGGGGGCGCATTAGCGCCGCAGGCAGGGCTTCGGCTGGCATACCGATCAGATTGGTAACCGGCGAGATAATTTTTACAAAGATGTCCATGGCTCCTGAGGCGCGAAACATGCCGATCGCCACCAGGATCGCCACCAGGTAGGGAATAATTTTAACCGCCACTTCGAAGCCCCCTTTGGCACCATCCACAAAGGTTTCATAAACTTTTACCTTTTTGTTCAATGCCAAGACTGGAATGATGAACAGCAAAAAAGGGATGGCCCAGGTAGAAACGAAACCAATGATTCGCTCGAACATTTATTCCTCCTCCTCTCTATTGGCGTTGGTTGGCGCTTGATCCGAAGTTTCTTCTTCTTTAATTTTGAACATTGGCAATCGCTGCAACAGCTTAGTAGCAATCACCGCTACCATCATGGCACAGCCTGAGGAGAAAATAGTGGTACCGATGATTTCGGTAGGGTTTTTCGAGCCTAGCGATGTGCGGACGGCAATGATGGTGGCGGGGATCAATGTCAAGCTGGCGGTATTGAGCGCCAAAAATGTGGCCATGGCGTTGGAAGCCGTATCTTTGATCTTGTTCAATTTTTGCAGTTCTTCCATCGCCTTCAGCCCCAATGGCGTGGCCGCATTCGATAGTCCCAACCAATTGGCCGCGATATTGAGAATCATGGCGCCCATGGCGGGATGTTCGGGTGGAATTTCAGGAAACAAGCGCCGGCTGACTGGTTTGATGGCTCGTGCCAATAAATTCACCAGCCCACCCTGCTGCGCAATATTCATGATCCCCAACCATAGCGCCATGATTCCGATCAGATCGATAGCGATTTTCACGGCTGTATTGGCCGAATCGAACGCTGCCTTGGTCACCGCCTCGATATTGCCATTGATTGCCCCCACGATTAACGCGACTACTACCAGAAATAGCCAGATCCAGTTGAGCATGTCTGTGACTCCTCTGTTGAATTCTGAAAATTGATCGATTGATGGATGCCATTAAGGTATCATTTTTTTGATGTGAATCAAGCTTTTTTTCACAAAAAAGACCGATTAATCATCGAGCTTCGTTGAAAATTTGGGGCGGCCAAATCATTGCAACTTTAAATCTATTGTCAAAAAATTCACGAAAAAATCTGCTTGCTTTTTATACCAAATCCTACTAAGTTATCTGGGCCGAATATTCAGACGTCCGCTGTTTCGGAAATATCGGATGCATTTTCAAAATTCAAAATAATGATTCAATCTGAAAACCAAAATGGCAGAGATTAACAACGAATTTATTCAACAACTCAAAAAATCTATCGGTGCCAAATATGTTTTCACCGATGTTGAGACGCTGGAGGCATACAACTTCGATGGTACCGAATACCGCTACCTGCCCGATGTCGTGGTCGAGCCAGAGAAGACCGAGCAGATTTCGGAGCTGATGAAATTGGCATCGGCTTATCGAGTGCCGGTGGTGCCGAGAGGGGCAGCGACGGGATTGAGTGGCGGTGCGCTGGCCATTCAAGGGGGAGTTGTGCTTTCGCTGCTGAGAATGGATAAGATTTTGGAGATCGATGAAGTCAATATGATTGCGGTGGTGCAGCCTGGAGTGATCAATCTGCATCTGCATGAGGCGGTGGAAGCCAGGGGGCTGTATTACCCGCCTGATCCTGCCAGCTACGAAACCTCTTCCATCGGCGGGAATATCGCTGAGGATGCTGGGGGGCCGCATTGCTACAAGTATGGCACGACGCGCGATTATGTGCTGGGATTGAAAGTGGTTTTGCCCGATGGGACAATTTTAAATACTGGCGTGAAAACTCGCAAGGGCGTGGTCGGCTATGATTTGACCAATTTAATCATCGGCTCGGAGGGAACACTGGCAATTGTAACCGAAGCGACGTTGCGGCTGATTCCGTTGCCTGCCAAAATTGTATCATTACTTGCATTTTTCCCTGATACCAATTCGTTGGTTCACAGCCTCTCTGGTATGACTAAAAATCGCATCGTGCCAGCCGCGCTGGAATTTTTGGATCCCGCCTGCGTGAGCCTCATCCGTGGAAAAATCGGGATCAATCTGCCGCAGGAAAGTTCTTCGCTGCTCATCATCGATCTGGACGGCGAGCCCGAGGAACTGGATCGCCAGATGGAGATCGTTGGGGAGGGCTGTCTCGCTGCTGGAGCGCTGGATGTGCTGATTGCAGAAGGCTCGGAGCGAAGAAAAGGTCTCTGGGATGTGCGACGCAAGCTGCGGGATTTGATCAAAGAGGGCAATCAATTCAAGCGAGCCGAAGATGTGACCGTTCCGATCAGCAAAATTCCAGAGCTAATTGCAGCATGTGAGCAGATCTCGAAAAAATTTGGTTTCGATAACTACAATTTCGGTCATTTGGGCGATGGGAATGTGCATGTGAATTTGACACATCGAATGAAAACCGATCAAATCATTCGACTGGGTGAAAGAGCCGCAGAGGAGATTTTCAAGATTGTGCTTCAAAATGGCGGGACCATTTCGGGCGAGCATGGGATCGGTATTACCAAGCAGCCATTTTTGGGACTGGAATTGTCGCCGCGGTCCATTCAACTGCAGCGGGAGATCAAGCGGGTATTCGATCCACTGAATATCTTAAATCCCGGGAAAATATTTCCGCTCAACGGCACCGTTTGAACAACCCTTTCAAAAGTTCATGAGCTTTGAAAGGGTTGTGATGGCGTCATCTCAAACTAAAATTTATCCCCCCGAGCAGAGAAAAATAATCCTGATCCTTTAAAAACGTCCACCGCGCTTGAACATACGGATAGACAGGGGGCTTTCGCCGGCCCCCGAATTCGAGCCCAACCACCACATTGCCACCCAAATCGGTCTGGTTGTTCAAACTCAGATATTGCACAGCCAACCCACCGCCAAAATAAAAAGGACCAACAGGTCGTGGTTTAAACACCAAATCACCATCGAATTGCCAACGATTCGTCTCATTGCCAGTGAAATAATAATCCGCACTGGGGATAAATTCCCAGAACATGCCGAGCGGTAGCCAGAAATGAGCGCCAGCTAAGTATTGGTCATTGGCAAAATCACGACCAATGCGAAAGCCAATGGCTGGAGCTGAGTGAACCATGCCAGGTCTTTTCCCCCAGCGCGGACGTCCACGATGTTGAGCTGAAAGGCTAGAGACAATGAGCATCAGGATTGAAAGGGCCATTGCCAACATGAGTACCGATTTTCGGTTCATTTTTTTTACCTCCGATGAAGTTAATTTCATAACTGGATGTTTCGCCATTATTCATACAAATGCTATTCCAAGGATTGCGACTCGCTGTTCTAAAACGCGATTTTCATTCCCGAGCCCGCTGCTTTTCGAAAGCATCCCATTACGTTCAATATTTTGATTAGTGCAGCACCGAAATATCTATATATGGTATGATTGATATTGCCATTAGCTCGGAACCTTCTTATTATTTTACTGTCGGCTGGATCTAACTACTAACATAAAATATGCTGAAAACGGATTTCTGACCGAGAGCGGGCAATCGGCTGTACGAATACGTTCACTTATAAAATATTTTTGCTGAAAATTCTGCTTGTCTCATTGAAAAACTTATAGTATATTCAATAGCCCTAAAGGAAAAAATCTATCCATAGCGCTTGAGCAGTTTTTCATCAAACCAAGAAAATCGTTTTGTTGAGAGGATATCATGCTCGATAAAAAAATCGTCAAAGGGCTACAAAAGATATTCAGAAAAGAAGATATTTTGACCCAAGAAAAGGATCTGGTTTTCTACCAATATGATGCATCGTTGGATCGGGGGATGCCAGACGCAGTGGTATTTCCTCGCTCGACCGACCAGATCGTAGCCCTGGTAAAGTTTGCCAGACAACATCGCATTCCATTGATCCCGCGTGGTTCAGGCAGCAATTTGAGCGGAGGTTCAATCGCCATTTGGGGTGGAATTATCGTTCAGTTTTCCCATATGAATCGGATACTGGAGATCGATCTGGATAACCGCTGCGCTGCGGTGGAGCCAGGAGTTTATAATCTTGACCTTCAGAACGCCTTGGCTCCATATAAATTTTATTTTGCGCCCGATCCGGCAAGTCAGCGAGTGGCAACAATTGGCGGTAATGTGGCTGAAAACGCTGGTGGGCCTCACTGTATCAAATACGGGGTGACAGTCAATCACATTTTAGGGCTCGAAATCGTTACTGCTGAAGGCGAGCTATTGCAAATTGGAGGAAAATCAGAGCAATATCCTGGCTATGATTTGCTGAGCCTGGTGATCGGCTCTGAGGGAACGTTAGGAATTGTTACCAAGGTCATTGTGAAAATTTTGCCATTGCCGGAAGCAGTGAAAACCATGTTAGCGATCTTCAATAGTATGGAACAAGCCGCTAATGCTGTTTCTGAGATTATCGCTCGCGGCATCATCCCTGCGACGTTGGAGATGATGGACAAGCCGATCATTCAAACGGTAGAAGCGGCGCACCATCTTGGTTATCCGATGGATGCAGAGGCGGTGTTACTGGTTGAATTGGACGGGCCATTTGCGGGCATGGAAAGCCAGGCGGAACAAATTAAACAGATCTGCCTAAAGAATGGGGCTGATAAAATCGAATCCGCCGAGACAAGCGATCAGCGCGACGCGCTATGGAAAGGGAGAAGATTATCGTTCGGGTCGCTCACCATGTTGCAGCCTTCTGTGATGATTGCAGATGGAACAGTGCCGCGCAGCAAGGTACCAGCCGTGCTGAAACGGGTGATGGAGATCTGCGATCATCATCAGCTAAAAGTGGGCAATGTATTTCATGCTGGGGATGGAAATCTGCATCCGTTCATTCTATTCGACGACCGTAATCCGATAGACAAAGACAAGGTGAAACAGGCTTGTGACGAAATTTTGGCCGTTTGCATCGAACATGGTGGAACCATCAGCGGAGAACATGGTATTGGACTTGAAAAGAAATCGGCGATGAAAATGCTGTTCACTAATGATGAAATCGCAGCGATGAAGCGAATCAAACAGGTTTTTGATCCCGAAACGATCTTCAATCCGAACAAAATATTTCCTGTAACAGAGGCGGATAGCCTTTGAATCGAACCACAATCGGCAGATTTGGCATCTGACGGGGCCGGGACTGGGTTGACCCGTTCTGCCACTTTCGCTGCTGAATTCGATCGTTTAACAAATTCTTATTAAATGCGAGAAGGAACCAACCACAAATGATCGAAGAACTCAAACAGCTCTTAGGGGAAGAAAACATATACGACGCGCAACCGCATCGGCAATTATATGGTGTTGCTGGTCAGCTACCTGAATTGGTGCTCTTCCCCTCCAATAACGAACAGGTCTCAACAGTGCTCAAGTTAGCCAACCGAGCCCATAAAAAAGTCATGGTATGTGGCAAAAACAGCCAGCGCTATTTTGGCGCAACGATCGAACCGTTCGATTGGTGCATTGCGCTGAATCGCATGACTCAGATCATTGAACACGCGGCTGCCGATTTGACCGTCACGGTCGAGGCAGGAATTCAATTGAGCCAGCTTCAAAGCTTCTTGAATCAGCAGCGTCAATTTTTGCCGATCGATCCTTTCGATGCGTCGTTGCGGACTGTGGGCGGAATCGTTGCAACCAATAGCACTGGACCTTTGCGATTGCTTTATGGTGCAATTCGCGATCTGGTATTGGGAATGACTATTATATTGGCCGATGGCACTCTCATTCGAGCGGGCGGAAAAACGGTTAAGAATGTTGCGGGTTATGACTTGAGCAAAATGTTCGTCGGTTCTATGGGAACATTGGGGGTCATCACTTCGATCACCTTTCGGCTCTTCCCTTTGCCCGCGTATAGCCAGACGCTGTGGGTTGAATTCGATCAATTCGATTCGATAGCGAATTTGCTCCGCCAGCTTGCCGCATCGAACCTGGTAATTGGACGTTGCGAATTTTTAAATGCTCGCTTCGTTAAATTATTTAAATTAGACTGGATCCGCTGCCAAACGCCCCAGGGATTATTGATCAATGTCCATGGGCCTATCGAAATGGTCGTGTTAACCATGAGGAGATTGCAGCAACTGGCACATAGTTTCGAGGGGAAAAATTTTGAAACCTGGCAGGGCAAGGAAGATGCACAACTGTGGGATCAAATTGCTTCGCGTTCGTCAGCACAGAGCAAACAAGGATTCAGTTCTCATTTTCAAGTTGCACTCCCGAAATCATCTACTATTCCGATGATTGAAGCTGTTAAGCAATTTGGCAATGAACAAGGGATAAATTTTGGTATCGACGCCCAGGTGGGGAATGGAATGATTCATATTTTCAATGATGAACAAAATGGCTCTCGGCTACGATCACAAATCGAATCGTTGCGGCAAATGGCCTTAGATTATCAGGGAAATTTGGTCGTGGTTAGCCTGATGAATCATTCTGATTTTCCAATAGGTATTGAACCGGATCTGATTTGGGGTTCGCCAAGGCCAGATTTTCGTTTAATGAAACTGATAAAAGCAAAATATGATCCAGCTGGTATTTTCGCTGCGGGTCGATTTATCGGAGGATTATGAGAATGGACAGAACATGGCAAGAAGCTTACGAAGAAGCGATTCGCTGTATCCGTTGCGGCTACTGTCAGCCCACCTGTCCGACGTACGTTGTTACGGGCATTGAGCATTCGGTGGCGCGCGGTCGCAATTTTTTGGCCCGATTGATCTACGAGGGCGAAGTTGCCTTTGACCCGCAATATAAAACCCCGATCTTCGAATGCCTGCTTTGTGGGGCGTGCAATGTCAACTGTGCTCCCGTAGTAAAAACTCAGGATATCATGATGGCGGCCCGTGAGATCTATATTCAACGGCACGGACAACCGCCATTGCAACGGTTTGTATTCCGTGAATTGCTTCCCAACCCAGAACGCATGACCCGTCTCATGAAACTGATCGCTCTGGGGAAGCGCACCGGCATTTCTGGCTTGGCCCAGGCGCTCCGCGTGTTTGGCTGGATCGCAAAAGATTTGGCAAATGCCGAGGCTTTGGTGGCCTCGTTCCCCAAAAAATTTTTCAGAGAACGGCTCTCCGAACTCCCCTCAGTCCGGGCAGATCGAGGGCCGAAAATCGGCTATTTCGTCGGTTGCGGCATCAATTACGCTTTTCCAGATGTGGGAATGGCGACCGTGGAACTACTGATCAAAAACCGTTACGCTGTTGAGGTATTGAACAATCTGTGCTGTGGTCTTCCAGCAGTGGGCTATGGCGATCGGATGGCGGCTAAGGCCATGGCCAAACGCAACGTCGAGATCATCGAACAATCAGGGTGCGATATCATCATCTCTGAATGCGGAAGTTGTTCTTCATTTCTCAGCGAATACGGCAAACTTCTCTCTGAGGAGCCTGACTGGTCAGACCGCGCCAAGCGCGCGTCAAAAAAAATCATGGATGTCAATCTGTTTCTCAGCCAGTTTCCATTGGACTCTGATTTCACCAGTACAGAAGATATGATCGTTACTTATCATGATCCGTGCCATTTGGAACGCTATCAAAAGATTAAGACTCAACCTCGGGATTTGATCCGTCGCATTGCTGGGGTTCACTATGTGGAATTGCCAGAGGCAAATTGGTGTTGTGGCGGAGCCGGCACATACAATCTGAGCCATTATGAAATGTCGATGAAAATTTTGCAAAGAAAAATGAATAATGTCCGCACTACGGAGGCAAATATCCTATTATCCTCATGCCCTGGCTGCCTGGTACAATTGGCCTATGGTGCAAGAAAATTCAAATTGCCTGTTCGCGTCATGCATCTTGTTCAATTGCTAAACCAGACGATTATTCGATAGCTGGTCGGCAGCTTCCCCGAATTTTTTGGTCAACATAACGGCTCATCTTTTGTTTTCAAGATGATCTATCAGAGCTAAGTTTGAACTATTTTCGTCACAAAAATTGTAAAAAATATGCTTGCTTTTTTCAAATTGATTTTATAACTTCAGCCCGAATCAGTTTAAAAAGTAACCAGAAGGAAAATTAGTGAGGTTTATGTAATGGAACTACCAATTTTAAACAAATGGAATTTATCGTTCCTCAAATCAGACGATGAGGAAGAATGGAACGAAGACGACTGGGACAACGAAGAAGATTGGGAAGATGAAGAAGACTGGGAAGATGAAGAGGAATGGGAGGATGAAGACGACTGGGAAGATGAAGAAGAGGATGAGGAAGATTGGGACGATGAAGATGAATGGGACGAAGAAGATGAAGACTGGGACGAGGAAGAAGAGGATTGGGATGACAGCGATTGGGATGTCGATGATGAAAATAATTGGAACTAATCATTCGGCAATTATTGCTTTGCGTGGTTTAAAGGCAATTGAAATATTTGATGTTTGCTAAGTGACTGCACTCTCAGCATGCCAATGTACCTCGTTTCATTTTCGTTCTGATAATCACTTTGAACATATAATGCGTACTCCCATTGGGCGTGGAATCCCAATCGATTTTTCAAAGATGAGCCTAAAATGGTTGTCTTTTGGAAATTATCAATTCACTAAAAATTAGCGCCGTTCGTCTGTTGAACTAAATGCAATTCACGAGATCTCAATCTGAATTGCATTTTTTTTGCTCAACCAGATTGAAAGCTTGGATTAAGCCGTAAACCTGCGTCTTTCAAAATGAGCGATACAATGCAACACAGATGCGATGACAATCTTTGTCTAACCTAACCCTGCAAAATCCCATAATGGAGTGAAGTCTAGATTTCATCTGTTGAGAAATTAGAAGAACGGCAGGAAAATTGTTCAGATTAACAGCCTGAGGCCTGAAATGCGACCGATCTATTTAGACCATAACGCAACGACACCGATTGATCCAGAAGTTGCTGAGGCGATGATCCCGTTTTTGAAGGACCACTTCGGCAATCCCTCCAGTTCGCACTGGTATGGGTTGCAGGCGCGCCAAGCAATCATAACTGCACGACAACAGGTTGCCAATCTGTTAGGGTGCCAGCCTGACGAAATTATCTTTACAAGCGGTGGAACAGAATCCAATAACTTTGCGATCCGCGGTGTGGCTGAGGCCTATCGGCATCGCGGCAACCACATCATCACTTCCCAGATCGAACATCCAGCCGTGATTAATGTGTGCAAGTATTTGGAGCGACAAGGTTACCAGGTCACGTACTTACCAGTAGATCGCTACGGCTGGGTGGATCCCGAGGTAGTGGAGCGGGCAATTCGGCCAGGAACGATCTTAATCACCATCATGCACGCCAATAACGAGGTTGGGACGATTCAGCCGATCCCAGAAATTGGCCAGATCGCACGAGCGCATCAGATCCTGTTTCACAGCGATGCGGCACAATCCGTGGGAAAAATCGCCACAAAGGTGGATGATTTGGGTGTAGATTTGCTCTCGGTGGCGGGTCACAAGTTATACGCGCCCAAGGGGATTGGCGCACTTTATATTCGCCGAGGCGTTAAATTGCAGCCGTTCATTTTGGGTGCCGGCCATGAATCTGGCCGGCGTGCTGGGACAGAGAATGTTTTGGAGATCGTGGGACTGGGCAAAGCTTGTGAAATTGCGGCAAGAGACCTGGAGAAGAATCAGCGCCACTATCGGGCGCTGCGCGATCGATTATGGAACGGATTGCGCCAAGCGCTGCCGGAGATTGTTTTAAATGGCCATCCAGATAGGCGCTTGCCAAATACGCTCAGCGTCTCATTTCCTGGCATCGATGCCAATACTCTATTAGACGAATTGACCGAGGTCGCAGCTTCACCAGGGGCCGCTTGCCACACCGATGTGGCAGAACCCTCTGCAGTTTTAGTCGCCATGAAGGTCCCTTTGGAGAACGCTCTGGGCACAATCCGCTTTTCCACCGGCAGATTGAACGACGAGAATCAGATCGATCGGGCCATTGAATACATCGTCGATGCAGTTCGCCGGTTGCGGCCTGAACGGGAAATGGAAGCCCCTGCAATTTACTCCACCAAAGACATCAAATTAACCCATTTCACCCATGGACTGGGCTGCGCATGCAAGTTAAGGCCCCAAAACCTCGAGCAAATTTTGTCCACTCTGCCAATCAGCGCCAATCCCAATGTCTTGGTGGGCATAAATACTTCGGACGATGCTGCGGTTTATCGGATAACCGATGATCTGGCGATCGTGCAAACTGTGGATTTTTTTACCCCGATCGTGGATGATCCCTATCATTTCGGGGCCATCTCGGCTGCCAATTCGCTGAGCGATATCTATGCCATGGGCGGCCGACCGCTGTTCGCCCTGAATATCGTTGGCTTTCCAGAAAAACGTCTACCGATGGATGTGCTGAGGCAAATTTTGCAGGGCGCTTCCGATAAGGCACGGGAGGCAGGGATCGACATCATTGGCGGACATACTGTGGAAGATTCGGAACCGAAATTTGGTTTGGCCGTAACTGGCTTGATCCATCCGAACAAAATTTTGACCAACGCCTCAGCGCGCGTGAACGATGCGATTGTGCTCACTAAACCGATCGGATTGGGCATCATTACTACTGGTATTAAACGCGGTCTGGTGGACACCGAAACGGCCGAAGAAGCTATTGCATTAATGGAACAGCTCAACCGCGCGCCGGCTGAAACGTTCGAACAATTCGAAATTCATGCCTGTACCGATGTGACTGGTTTTGGATTGATGGGGCATTTGAAGGAGGTTACTACGGCCAGCCATGTTGATGCCATCATTTATGCCTCCCAAATACCAAAAATCGAGCCATGTTTCCAATTAGCCAGTGCTGGAATTGTCCCAGGAGGCACTATTGCCAATCAGGATTTCGTGAAACCCTATGTGAATTGGGACGATCGGATTTCCGAAATTGATAAGCTCATCCTCTGCGATGCACAAACTTCGGGTGGATTGCTGATTTTCCTGCCAGAGCAACAAAAAGAGGCGCTGATTGACGAATTGCATCATCGCGGGATCTCGTCCGCGGCGGTGATCGGAATGATCACTGCTCCAGGGAAGGGTTTGATAGCAGTAAAACCTTAGCTAACGACCTAAGAAATGCTAAAAAACTTTCTCCTATTCGTACAGATCCTCTGTACCAAAACAGGCAAAATATTCGGCTGAGGCAAAGGATTCATCGCGATAATACGAATTTTCAGCGCATACTTAATGATGGCTGGTTGGAACGATTTTTGAATTATCTCAAACGATACGACCGCTGTGGAAATGATGATTATCCTTATTCTCCTCCAATCTGACAACTAACATAAAATGATCAAGATGACGTTTCATCGCATCAACATAATTTTCATTGTAGCAATCGCATTGGGGTTGGCCGGATTTCCATGTCATGCTCAACCATTCAGAACGCTCGATCAGAAATTCAACTTGGTATCGCGCAAATTAGAATTTGCACGAGAGTTACAGGCGAGCTTTGGGACGGCAACAACGCAACAGACCCTAACGATCGCTGAGGCCAAGCTTCAACGGGCCCGTGAATTGATGTTAGCTCGTCGATTTGTTCTGGCGAACCAACGATTAAATGATGCAGAGTTTTCGATCAATGAGGCTTTGATGACTTTGTTGAAAGAGCCAATGCGGTTGCGACGTGAGAACTTGGAACAAAAAATTCAGCTCGCCACTGAAATGATCCATCAATATCCAGATTCGCAGGCCCAACATTGGTTAAACCAAGCGATCGAACAAAGGAAGATGGCCGAACAAGCTTATGATGATCGGGAGTTTCGACAGGCAATTCGACTTTTTCGGAGAGCTGAGTTTCTGGTGCAGAAAGCATTAGAAAGTGCGATGTTGAAGGATCGCTCCAGCGAAGCGCGGGCCGAGGGCGAAGCACGGCTATTAGAGCAACTTCTGGGACAATCTGGCTCAACTCTTGCCTCTCACCCCCAGCCCCAGGTGCAGAAAAATTATCGGCAGATTTTGAAACTAATTGCCCGAGCCCAGCAGGCGCGAGCTCGCGGCGATTTTAATAGGGCCATCGATCTTTATCATCAAGCCACACGATTGCTCCATCGGACGCGCGACCTGGCAATGGGAAAAACTGATCGAACCGCAGACCGCGCTTTCGATGAGCTTACGGCATTGGACGAGCTAATCGAAACCCTTCAAGCTCGGATGATTTCGTTTCAAGATGATGAGCGGATCGAGTTTTTCATGTCGCATCTCGAACAGGTCCATCAAGCTGCTCATCGCGCCATGGAACAGCAAGATTATCAGCGCGTGCTTTTGAACACAGAGCTGGCTCGGGGGCTAATTGAGCAAATACAAACCAAAATGCGCTCAAGCAATGCGGATGAAGAGCAATTGATTCAACAGGAACTCGACGATTTGCAACTCGAGCTCAGCCAATTGCATCAACGCTTGGTCACCAAAGATGTGAATAATCAGGCCAAAGCGCTACTGAATTATTCGCAATCGGCTCGCATTAGCGCTGAAGAGGCGATACGAAAACAGGATCACAGATCTTCGAGATATCATATTTTTATCGCGAAACGCCTCGCAGTAGCAACCGATGAGTTGCTCAGCAACCCGTCGATCGTCCTCTTGCCTTCAGATACAATTCGGAGCAGAATTCAATACATCGAAAAGGATTTAGCTGGGCTTGAATCAAAAATGAAATCTGCAGCCTCCAAAGAAGCTCAATTTTATTTCGAACTAACCCGACAATATCTCAATTTGGCCAGGGAGAACCTAGATCGAAATTACCTTTATGTGAGCCAACAATTGGTCGAACTCAGTGCGATATCCCTGAAACGTTTGAAAGGAAACTAATCCAGCAACCAATTTATGACCTTGCGCGCTGAATATCTTAAATTCAACCGTTGCTCGGGCAATCGAACGCTTGATGTTCAAGTCATCACATGAATTTTCCGAAGAATGAAAAACTTATCCCTTCGATATTCACACGCATTGCCGACGAATTGGCGGTATTATCACACAGTCATAGGACATATCCGTGTTCTTAAATCTTTAACTTTGCTAATTGATTATCATGAAAATTTCATAAAGCTCCGCTGATATTTAGCCGATAAATTCCATCCATAAAGGATGATCTGATTTGGTTAGATTTTCTCTTAAATCGCTCTATCGTAAGGCACCCTATTATCAACCATTACTGACGACTGGGGCCATCTATTTAGTGTTTGTGTATTTGTTGACACTGACGCCGTTCCGATTTTCTGCATTTTACTTTGAGCAATTCATTCAATTCAAACGGGGCTACCAATACGCGCTGATTGGTGGATCGAATTGGTTCGATATAATTTTGAACCTCATGATGCTGATGCCAATGGGCTTGATCCTCGGCTTGGTCTGGCGCGCTTTTGGATTCGGCAAGCGCAAGTCTATACTCCAAGCAATGGGAATCGGATTGCTGGTTAGTTTGAGCATCGAGCTGTCACAATTATTTTTGCCCCGCAGTTTTTCAGGAGTCGATCTGCTGACCAATTGCGTCGGCGCTGCGATTGGCGCATGGTTAGCTTATCCGATTGGGGCCTTCGATTGTCAAACCGTCGTGAAGATCCTGTATGAACGAGGGCGCCAGTTCTACACTCGGATTATTCTGTTCTATGGTGCGCTGGCCCTGATCATCCTAATGTTGCCGAGTTTTCTCAACGGACTGCAGAACTGGGACAGCGAACTTCGCTTGATGCTGGGCAATGAGCCAACGCAAAATCGACAATGGCACGGAACGCTCTATCAGCTTGCCATTTTCGATCGTCGGCTTTATGATCATGAGATCGTACGGCTTGCCACTTTAGGACATTACAAATCAACTCCAATGTCAGTAATCCATGGCTTGATCGCTGAATACCGATTCGATTCATTTCCATTCCCGTCTCAGGGGACACTGCACGATCATCTCGTCATTACCCCACAAAAAAAGACAAAAGTCCAATTAGCCCCAGATGGCGGGGTCATACTGAACGAGAACTCGTTGCTCGGAACGACTCATGCTGCTACCCCGCTGGTGCAAAGATTGAAACGAACCAATCAATTCTCCATCGCCGTTTGGTTATCCACGGCTTCGTTGCAACAATTTGGACCAGCCAGGATCGTCACTTTGTCAAAAAACACCAACCAGCGCAATTTTACTTTGGGACAATCTGGGCCAGGGTTGGTATTCCGAGTTAGAACCCCGTTGACTGGACGGAATGGTTCCAAAGTTGAATTGATGACCCCTCCAATGCTTGAGCCCAACCGGCGACAATTGGTTGTTGCCACGTTTCATCGCGGTGAGATGAAAATTTACGTTAACGGCCAGACAAGTGCGCGAAAGATCTACGATACCAGCCCCTATTTGCCATTACTTGCAGGGTTGAGCCGCGACCGATTCGGTAAGGCAGCTTTCTGTTTCATGCTGTTGTTTCCGCTCGGTTGGCTCGCACGAGGATTAGCGATCTCCCGACGCTGGAAGTGCATTGTTTCCAGTTCAGCCCCGCTGATCATTCTGCTGATTCACTCCGTGATTCAGATCCTCTGCTTTCGCCACAGTTTCGATTATCACCTATTCATCTATTGCGGGTTCATTTCAGGATTGCTCCTCGTCGTCGGCTTCATTTATCAGTTGGTTTTGGTTGAATAGATCGGAGGTGTCAATAGACGGTTTCCCGCAGCTTGGGAATATCCCGCCTGAATTCTATCTCAGTGTAAAAATTACACAGCTAAACTGCTTTCAGTCGTGTCAACTTACCACAAGGATGCTGAAATTCGTTCAATGATAAGTATTGCAACCTCTTGGAAATCCATTGATTGCTGTCATCGAATATTTAATGATTCCATTGGTATGGATGTTGCCAAATGATTGGTCAGTTACAATCGTATTGTTGCGTGACCTTTCTTTTCTCTGAAAGATTAATTGGTCATCGTGCTGCTCGTTAATTAAACCCAATGAACAGAGCAATAGATCATTCGATAGAATTAGGCTCGGAGGTAATGAGATGGCATCAGTTCAAATGAAACAAGTTTTATTTCTAGTGATCATTTTGATCTCCTTTTTGATTTTATTCGGCATTTTGATCTACACCAGCAGCGCTGGCGCCGCGGCCGAAGAGGATGCTGCCCCGGTAAAGCGAAAGATGTTCAATTATGAAAACAGTAGTGTCACCATCAATGCCGATGAAAGCCTGATCGGCGACGTTCTGGTGAGAAACGGGTCGCTGACAGTCGCTGGAGAGCTCCGTGGCCATATTATCGCCATCAATGCCGATGTCTATCTGGAACAAAACTCCCATGTTTATGGACATGTGTTTGTCCATCGCGGTGAAGTGGTCCGAAATGAACCGATGGAAATCACCGGCTGGATTATTCAGATCGGTGATGAGCAATTTAAAGTCATTGAATCTGCTCCTTCAGATTCAGGAGGCCTTCCGCTGACGATTCTGAAAAGCGATACGATGTTAGCTTCGGATGCAACGATTTATGGCGATGTGTTGGTGCTGCGAACTGGAATGACTATTCAAGGCAAAATCGATGGTGATGTGGTTAATTTTTGGGGAAAGACCATTGTTTTGGCGCAAGCGGCCATCGATGGCAATGTGATTTGTTACGGTGGTCAATTGGTGTTGGATAATTCAGCTTTAATTACAGGCCGAGCACTGAGTCTGGGACCTGAGCAAGCGTATACCAAACAGCAAGAAGAAGACAAAATTATTCAGGAGAAGATCGAACGAAAATATCTCAAGCATCACAAGCAAAAAGATTCAGGAATTGTTCGCTTTTGGGGAGATGTGGTGATTGAGCCAGATGAATTCATTCGCGGTGATGTCGTAACCCTTCGGGGCACGGTTCGGGTGAAAGGTGAGGTTGACGGTAGTGTGGTAGCATTATTTGGGAATGTGGAATTAGATAGCACTGCTCAAGTGACGGGAGATGTAGTAAGCGTGGGTGGCAAAATTTACCGCTCTCGGCTGGCCAAAGTGAATGGCGATATGGTACAAACCACCATCACTGGAGTGAAAGTCGATGATGGTGACCAGCACGTATCCGTCGGAATCGGCGGTGTCTCCGTTGGCCCCAAGCGGGGTGATGAATGGGAACGACCGCATGCTGAGCGCAATCGCTATTACACCGATTCGCCGTTCGAATCCGAGCCATTCATGTTTCGCTACAATCGGGTCGAAGGGCTATTTTTAGGACTCAAATTGGAGCGCGATGATTGGCGCGATCGGAACAAAGCCTGGTTTGACCTGTATGGTCATGCTGGTTATGGATTCTCGCGAAAGCGCGCTTGCTATCAAATTGGAGTGGAGCGCAATGTCTTCGGAAAATACGGCCCAGTTGTTGGCGCAGAGGCGCACGATGTGGTTCATTCTGAGGATGAATGGATGATCCCCACCTTTGAAAATTCCTTGGCCGCCCTATTTCTCAGAGAAGATTTCCACGATTATTTTCGCCGTTCCGGCTATTCCGCTTATATCTCGCACGACATTTCTGAATATCTGGTATTGACAGCCGCATATCGCTGGGATCATCATTATAACCTCAAGCGCAAAACCCAATGGTCGATTTTCGGTGGTGATAAAAAATTTCGCGAAAATCCACTGATTGATGAGATCGACTTTCAGAGTGCCGCTGCAACGATCACCTTAGATACGCGGAACGATTACAAGTACCCGGACCAGGGCTGGTTGATCGATGTAACTGGCGAATTTGCTGGTAAGCGGTTCAAGAATTTGGATGTGGATTTCGACCGATTTATCGTTGATCTTCGCCGCTACCAACCGATCACCCATGGCGAGAACCTCGACTTTCGCGTGCGGGCTGGTTCTTCCCGTGGCAAATTGCCCAGTCAGTTGCAGTTCGATCTGGGTGGGCTCTCCACGCTTCGCGGCTATCGTTTCAAAGAGTTTGCTAACGATAGCGCCACTACAACCAACCGGATGCTGCTTGGCAACATCGAATATCGCATCCACGGCCGAAGGAGCCCTTTAAATCAAATATTGGGCTGGAGCGATTTCAGCCTCATTTTATTCGCCGATGCTGGACTGGTTTGGTCGGTTGATGATTCACTCAAAGCCCAACAAGGCTTCGATCATCTCGATTGGGAAGACCTCTATACGGCCATCGGTTTCGGTTTGGGCAACCGAGAAGGAAACGTCCGGCTCGATTTTGCCAAACGAATGGATCGAAAAGGCGAACCGCTGGTGGTGACGTTCCGCATCAATCGGCCTTTTTGATGAATTTTCGAACTAATGCATAGCTTGGTTCGGCAAAAGCGCATCCCATTCACCCGCAGCCCCGACAATGGATCAAATTGGGATGAATCAAGGATGAGAGAATTGTGGATGAGGGCGATCACGAACATCACATCGTAAAAAAAGCAGAGTTGCGCGATAATGGTTAGGCCAACATTTCCCTATGGGCTCAATTGGATCAAATCAGAAGATGGTCGATCGCCCTCTTTTCGATGGTTTCATTCATAAGACCAAAATCCCCAGCAACCTTCCTTTGTCCTTGTCGTAGTAAGATATGGCGATTAGAAGAATCCCAAAAAATTGCTTGACATCCACCAAAATTTTTAGTTAATTAATTTAAATAATTCATCCCAACGGACAAAAATGCGTATTGCTTCCATTGCTAAAAGCGATGGAAGCAGTTTTCACATCAATCAAAATGAAAAGTTGAACTCAGATGGATGTATTGATTATTGGTGGAACGAGATTTCTCGGTTTGCATTTGACCGCCGCGTTGCTTGGCGGCAATCAAAAAGTGACATTGTTCAACCGAGGCACCCGGCGCAATCAGTTTCCCCATTATGAGGACGTGGAATGGCTGATCGGCGACCGGCACGATGAAGAGCGGTTTCGATCTCTATTCAAAAACCGTCAATTCGATGTGGTGATCGACACGTGTGCCTATTTTCCTGAAGATGTTGAATTGGTGGTGGATGTGTTTCGCGATAAAATCGGAAAATATATCTTCACTAGCAGCATGGCGGTGGCTCACACCAAAGAATATGATGAAAGGTTGATGTTGCCAATCCCCAATCGTCGCTTATTCGACACCATCGCGAACAATAGCTATGCCTATAATAAGTCGCTGATCGAGGAATATTTGGTCGATCAATTTGATAAAACCGGATTCCCTTTTGTCAGCATACGGCCCACTGAAATCAATGGACCAGGGGAAATCCGCGAGTGGTATTACATCGATCGAATTAAAAGCGGTCGACAGAAAATCTTGATCCCCGGTTCCGGAGAGAATTTATTCCAACCCGTTTACATCGATGATCTGATTCAAGCATTTCTGCTCGCCATCGTGAAAGAAAACGCCACAGGAGAATGTTACAACGTGGCGGGAGATGAGATCATCAGCCTCAATGATTTTATCAAATTGGTGGCAGAGATCCTTGGTGAAAGGGTCAAAATCATCAATATTCCCTACAACGTTTTTCGACAATTAGTCCCGACCAAGTATTTTTTCCCTTTTTGCAATAAGCATTCTTTTGTTGTCGATTTATCCAAAACCAAAACGGAATTGGGCTATCAACCAGAAATCAGTATTCGGGATGGTCTTCGCAAAAGTTACGAGAACTGGCCAGAGAGTTATAATAAAAAAGTCACTCCATTCAATCCTTCGGGAGAGTTCGAGTTTATCAGCTACGATCTGGAGGACGCTTTGATTTCTGCGTGGGAGAAAGAAATGCCCGCCATGTATGAGAGAGTTCACACGGAACTATTGAAGCGTGGTATGTTGATTTAAATATGAGAAAAAGAGCCATGAAATCGAAACTATACTATATCACTCTATTGGGTATTCTCGGGTGGGCAATGACCACTGGAGAAACCTGTTTCGCCGCAAAATTTCAAACCATTGATAAACACTACCCAATTGATCCTCAGAAAACGTTGATCGTATCAGTAGCCGTAGACGCTGGTCAAGTTAAGATTTCAGCCAATGAAAAGCTGGGAGAGATTCATGTCTGGATTGAATATGATGATCGCTACGATCAGATCGAGATCAATCATAATAAGGGGATTAATGAGTTCTTCATTGCAATTGACCGGGAGGATTGGCTGAAATCCATTGAAGATGACCGAGCGCCCAAATTATCGATGGCGCTGCCGACGGACGTGGTAATAATGCTCGACAGCAAGATTATGGCCGGAGAGGTCAAATTTGAATTAGGGGATCTGAGGCTGAAGGATTTCAGATTGAAAAATTCTGCTGGCGAGGTTAAGGTCGATTTTGCGACTCCAAATCAGATTGAAATGGAGCTGCTTGAAATTGATGTGAAAATAGGAGAAACCAGGTTGCGTCGATTGGGGAATGCCCGATTTCATCAAGCGCGGATCAATGGGGGGATCGGCGAATTAAATATCGATTTTTCAGGGCAGGGTTGCACCAGTGCCCGAGCGGACATCGATTTAGATATTGGAGCGACTACGATCTATCTTCCACGCGAGTTAGGCGTTCGTTTCGATAGCGCGACTTTTGGGTTTCTCACCCAAAAACAAATCGATTTTGATTTCGAGAAGAAAGGGCGTTTTTATTATAGCCCAGGATATGGGTCTAGCGCTCAAAGGCTCGACTGCTCGATCTCTGCTGGCATTGGTGAACTGCGGGTCGTTTATCGTTAAGCTGCATTTATGAGAGTCAAGCTGAGCTCAGGCATTCTGACTGTTAATCTTGCCGCTTCGAAGCCATAACAAAGCGCAAGGCTCTTGTTGGTGAAAATTGGTCTGGTTAGTTTCTATTGCAAAAATGGTAATCAAAAGAAACGATGTCATTTCTGCGAATGCTGGAATCTATTTGTTGACTAATGCCTATGTCAACCAAAAAATGAGATGCCTCCATGAGCAGGTATGAGGATTTATCTTGATTTGATAACTTTGCAATAAGAACCAGTTATTCGAACAATTGTCTATTGGAGGACGTCATGCGGTTTAGCTCCATAGTCTGGATCTTATTTATTTCAATCGGAACCATTATATTCCCCATGATGTCGCTGGCTGGCTACTGGCAGCAGGATGTCCATTATCAGATTTCAGTTGCGTTGAATTCTGAGGATCACACAGCAACAGGACATGCAAAGATCAAATATAAAAACAATTCCCCTGACACGCTCCATTTTGTCTGGTTTCATCTTTACCCCAATGCCTATAAAGATAATCGAAGCGTCTATGCTCGCGAATCCATCCAGGCTGGCATTTCTCGATTTGCATTAGCACCGGAACAGGAGCGCGGCTATATCAGAATCGATACGATCCGCATTGGGAATCAATCTCTGAAGTGGGAATATAAACCGCTTGATGAAACAGAGATGAAAGTGAATTTGCCCGCCCCGCTGAAACCAGGGGAGTCGATCCAATTTGACATAACATTCTTTATCAAGATCCCCCATATCTTCTCACGATTCGGCCATATTAAACAGCATTATGAATTCGTCCAATGGTATCCAAAAATCGTCGTTTATGATAAGTATGGCTGGCATCCAGATGGGTATCATCTTATTGGGGAGTTCTATGGAGAGTTCGGCACCTTTGATGTGACGATCACGGTGCCTTCGAATATGACGGTCGCTACGACCGGGAAGCTGGTGAGCCCAGCGAATGAGATTGCCCGGTTGGATTCGCTGGCCCAGATCGGAGAGCGTTTGGATAGCCTCAGGGCTCAGAATCATCGAAAAGCTATCAAAAAGATTTTAAAACCCATTGCACAAACTAAAGTGGCGACCAATCAGAAAACGCTCCGATTTCATGCTGAAAAAGTCCACGACTTCGCTTGGGTGGCAGATCAGCGCTTTATTTTGAAACGTGGCGGATATAAGAATGTGATGATTAATGTTTTTGTGCTCCCGGACCATGAACATCAGGGCAAGGCTGCTGTCGGCTACGTCTATGATACCTTAGAGCATTACGGCCGACATTATGGGGAATACCCTTACGACCAGGTCTCGGTGGTAGATGGAGATGTTTCTGCTGGCGCTGGGATGGAATATCCCAATTTAACGATCATTAATTTCGGCTCGCCCAATTGGGTTCGCTTGCTTGAGATGGTCATCATGCACGAAGTCGGCCATAATTGGTTCTATGGCGTGTTAGGCAATAATGAAATGGCTGAGGCCTGGCTGGATGAAGGCATGAATTCTTTTGCGGAAAACCGATACCTCGAGGAAAAATATGGTCGCGAGGGCAATATGACCAACTGGCCGTCCTACCTGAGCTTTATGCCTCAATTGAGCGACCGGTATGTCCAGACATTGTTGTACTATCTGTTCGCAGCCAATTCCAGCGAGCAACCGATCCTTACGCCAGCATACCAATTCAAAGAGAGCTACAATCTGGTGTATGTGAAATCTGCATGGATGATGGATATGCTCAGAGAATTGATCGGTTATGACAAATTTGATGAGTTGATGCAGACCTATTTTGAGCAATTTCAATTCAAACATCCTACCACCGAGGATTTCGTTCAATTAGCCGAGCAAATTAGCGGACGAAAATTAGATTGGTTTTTCCAGAGCTGGCTAAAGAGCACGGATCAATGCGATCTGGCCATCAAAAAAATTCAGAAACGATCCTCTGACAATGGCGTCAAGCAACTTTCGGTTTCCGTTGAGCAAAAAGGAGAAATCCCCATGCCAGCGACCTTGATGATAATGCAGCCGAACGGATCTAAAATTTATCAGCGCTGGCAAGGTACTGGCCGAGATACGACCTTTCTCATTCCTGTTTCGGAGTGGCCAAAAAAGGTATGGATCGACCCAGAGGATCATGTGCTCGAAGTGGACAATTGGAACAATTGTAAGCCGCCTCAGATCTCCTGGCAGCCGATCCTCTCTTTCCCATCTTTTCATGAATATCAAATTTTTTATGGACCGACGATCTGGTATGAAGACGACGTGGATGGCATCAGACCAGGCATCTTTTTAAGCGGAGGGCAGTTTCGCGACTTCAGCGGCTTTCGCGGAAGGTGGCAGTGGCATTTTAATCTCGATTACGGACTGAGGAGCGAAAAGCTCAGCTATTCCCTGGGTTTTAAGCACCCAATTCCCTGGCTCGGAAAATTCACCCGTTTCGAGATAAACGGCTCTGATTTTGAAGGCCAAAAATACGTCTCGATGGGGCTGAATTGGCGCTGGAGCCAATATGTGACTCGTCGGCCAGAATTACGATTCGGGATCGATTATTTCTATCAAGATGTCTACAATCTCGATTATGTCAATGCACAGGATTGGACAGAGGGAGTTACATCGGGGGCAACGGGCAATTTATCGTTTTCGACGGGTCATTATCGATTCCCATTCCAAATGAACCTTGGTGCCATCCTCACGAGCACAGCGCTCCGCAGTGACGCCGCGTTCACCAGAGTCTCGCTCGAATGGAATCAAAACTTCAAATGGACGCGGTGGCTTTTCACACGACTTCGCTTGTTCGGTGGGCATATTCAAGGTGATCCTGGCCAGCATCATCGGTTCTTCCTCTCTGGCGGGCTGGTGCCCCAAGGTCCATTTGCGTTTGCGGTCGATCGCCGGGGACGATATAGCCCGCAGAATTATTATTTCATCGAGGGCGATGGCGCAATGCTCGGCTATTATCGCCAGCACCTAACCGGCAAGGTGATTGGAACTGCCAACTTCCATATCAAGCTCCCCTATCTTCCAGTTTCTTTGATTTATGATGTGGGAAACGTTTGGGAGGGCCGCAATGAGATCTCTTTTTCATCACTGAAACAGGATGTCTGCTTGCAACTGTCCCTAGGAATCCTGAAGTTTTATATTCCGTTTTGGGTCAGCCACCCGCTTCCAAATGAGAAGAAATTTCAGTATCGATGGCTTTTTGGTTTGCAGACATCAGGATTCGGACTTCGTTTATAATCAATAGGGCGCTCCAGACACCCAAATTTGATTTCAAGCAGCTCCTCGAAATGGGCGCCTTGGCTAAAAAACCAACGCTTCTGCCTTTCGAGCCCAGCATTGTCTTATGAGCTCATAAATGTGGAAAAAAATCTTGATAAAATAGAGGAGACTCTCAAATGCGAGAACAGACAACAGATTTGACCATGCAACAAAACCAGACATCCCAGTTTCAGCCCGGTGAAATCAACATGAGCAAGTGGATCTCCAACGGCTGGGATTTAATCATGAAAGATTTCGGCAATTTTCTGCTGCTCAGTTTTGTTTACGTGGCGCTTTTAACCATCGCATTTTCGACGTGGATTATTGGGCTAATTGTGGCTGGTCCGTTGACGGCTGGTTTTTTTTATATTATCTTCAGTCGGATCCGTGGCCGCAATTTCTATCTCGGCGATATCATCAAAGGCTTCGAGGTGTGGGTCCCAGCGGCATTAGCGGATATATTGATCTCCATCTTCGTGGGATTAGGGTTCATATTTTTGATCATCCCTGGCATCATTATTTCCGCGCTTTATCTCTTCGCCATCCCTCTCATTATCGAAAAGCGAATGGATTTCTGGCAGGCGATGGAGACCAGCCGAAAGCTGGTATCGCGCAACCTGCTTGAATTTTCGATTTTCATGTTGCTTCTTTATGTCATCTTATTCATCGGCGTTCTGATATTAGGTGTTGGATTTTTGGTCGCGTTGCCAGTGACTTTCGCAGCCATCGCTTATGCTTATGCGGATCTGATTGGGTTAGAGAACGAAGAGCAAGCCAGCCGTTGATCGCAAATGCACAGTTTTCCCGCTTCAGCAAAATAACGATAAGGCTCTATGGCATTAAAAAGATAACTCGAGTTTCGCTGGCACAAAACTTGTCAGGAATAAATTGAGGCAATCGCCATGGACTGACACCGAATTTTGCCACCAATTGGATAGTCCCATCGCATTATAAAAAATAAGATTCAATTTTGGGCCATTCGAAAACCAAAGTACGCAATTTATCTTCTTTCGGTGCCAAAACTCTTGATTGGCGTTTTGAATTTTTAATGGACTTCGAACAGACAATTTTGTTTGCTCGGTTTGAATACAATACAATTTGATTAGATTTCAGTGAATAGTTCTGTAAGGGAGAATGAAAATTAATCATCATGGATGTTGTCTGTAAAAACCATCCGGATCGAGCCGCCAAACGACGGTGCTATTTCTGTAAGCAACCGATCTGCGCTGAATGTCAAATCCAAAAGTCCAACCATATTTTTTGTAGCCAAAGTTGCTATCGCTCGTATCTCATTGGTCAGCTCAGTTCTAATCGGCCAGATTTAATGTTTCTTGAAAAGATCTGGCCAATAGTTCTGCTGATGAGAAATTGGATCGCTCGGATGCCAGGAAAATTGGCTTACTTCGGACTCGTCAATATTGTGCTGCTTCTGAGCCTTATCCTCTCGATAATCAGCATAAAGCAAGTCCATCGATTGGATCGAAAACTCGGCCAATTTAATATTGCGGCTGGTAATATGACATCGAATCATCGCGATACAGAAGCGATCGCCGATGAGATCGACCGATTGAAAATCGTTGCGCCACCTTCAAATGCGATGATCGTGCGCAATCGTTTCGATATCGAAGGCCAGGCTGACGATAACCATGTGGTCACATTATCATTAAATGGAAAATTGATCCAAACCACGTTGGTAGAACAGGGTCGGTTTGTTTTTCGCGGTATCGAAGCGCGACCTGGCGATAACCATTTTGTAGTGCGCTCGATCAGCGAAGACGGGACCTCCAAATTAATCGAAGAAATCAGTTTTCACTATGGTTCACCACTTCCGAGCCTATTGGCGCGGGATTTTCCTCGGGGTAGTTTCAATGAAAAAAAGATCGCATTGACTTTTGATGGCGATTATTTGGATAATATCTCAGGTGAAATTCTCGATATTTTGAAGCAGGAGCAGATTAGATGCACCATGTTTTTAACAGGACGCTACATTCGGCGTTATAGCGAAACTGTGAAGCGAATGGTGGCAGAGCAGCATGAAATTGGTAACCATACCTGGACACACCCGCATTTGACCAGTTACGAACAGAATCAACTTCATCAAACTCTGCCAGGGATCACTGCTGAGCTCGTACAACAGGAGCTGCTCAAGACCGCTGAGTTGTTTCGACAAATTACCGGCATCCCGATGGCCCCCTATTGGCGTGCCCCATACGGGGAGCATAATTCCGAGATCCGAACTTGGGCTGCTGCGGTCGGCTTTCGACACATTGGCTGGACCATCGGTCGCAGTTGGGAGGACGGGATGGATACATTGGATTGGGTGGCGGATCGGAATGCTTCGAACTACCATAGCGCTGAAGAGATCGCGGAAAAGATCATTACTTTTGCTAAGAACAACAACAACGGTGCCAATGGCGCAATCATCCTCATGCATCTCGGAACCCAGCGAAAGGGGGATTACCCCCACTTAAAGCTCCCCGAGATTATTCACCAATTGCGCGACCTGGGCTATCGATTTGTCACCATCTCAGAGCTTCTTGAATAGCTGGCACAATGAACAGCAGTGATTGTTGAGCCATCCAGCTTGTCTGCCTCTCCGAACGAACTGAGAGTTTTCCCAGCGAATCAATTCAGTTGAGCGGGGAATTTTATTTGTGCTTTAGAGACGAATGGTGGGCATAAAGCTGGCCGCATGCAGCGCCGATATCCACCCCCTTGCTCCGGCGCACGGAAACCACGACATTCATTTTCAGGAACGGCTGAATAAAGCGCTCGATCGTTTCCTCACCGGGAGAATGGAATTGACCATCGGTGGGATTATATGGTATGATGTTGATTTTGCATCGCAATTTCCCCAACAATTTGGCCAATGCTTGAGCGTGCTTCGGCTGGTCATTTTGCCCTGCCAATAGGATGTATTCAAAAGTAATTCGATAGCGCGACTTTGCAGCGTAGTATTTGGCAGCACTAATTAATTCGGCGAGCGGATATTTTTTGTTGATCGGCATGAGCTGACTGCGCAATGCATCATCCGCCGCGTTCAACGAGATTGCCAATTTAAATCGCTGCCCTTCGTCAGCAAACCTTCTGATTGCTGGCACAATTCCCGCCGTAGAAATCGTGATCTTTCGTTTGCCGATGGCAATCCCTTTATCATGAGAGATGATCTCGCATGCTCGAATCACTTCATCATAATTGAGAAAAGGCTCTCCCATTCCCATGATCACCACATTCGTGGCCGTCTGCTGGGTGATCCGATGAATGGCCAGCAATTGGTCGACGATTTCCCCAGCGGTCAGGTTCCGTTTCAACCCCATTCGCCCGGTGGCGCAAAATCGACAGGCGAGGCCGCATCCCACCTGAGAAGAAAGGCAAATCGTACGACGCTTCCCTTCAACCATCCATACGCTTTCAATATGCAAACCGTCTTTCAATCGAAACAAAAATTTTGTGGTCTGACCGTCCACAGAACTGATCCGATCTGCAATTGAAACGTGCCCGATTTCGACAAGCGCAGCCAATTGTTCACGCAGCGGCTTGGCGAAATTGGTCATCTCATCGAAACTGTCAATTCCCTTTTGGTAGACCCAATTGAACAATTGCTGTCCGCGATAACTCGGCTGACCGATGGAGAGCATCAACTGCTCCATATCCTCAAGGGTCAACCCGACAATATTGATCTTATCCATGCGCTGTGAATGCTAAAATTGGATTGCTTTAAAATTGACCAATTTGTGAAAATATCGCTGTCACGCCTGCGGAGGCATGCGTCTCTTCAATTCTGATCAACAACACGTTAAGCGATACCCTCGCTACCAGAGATGACATCCATAAAGTCATCATATCTTTCTGACTCTTAAATTTACAAAAACGAAAGTAGCCTTTCAAGAGAATTCATTCCTGAGAAGAAAATTTTTTATCAAAGGCTTCATGAAACAATCGCATCGATTTGTCATATAAGCATTAGCTTCATTTCAGAGAATTGATCCAATTGAACATTCACATTTCGCTTGGGATGATTGAATATGTTCACCTAAAAATTATTTGGATCAAACGACTCATACTTGAGCTGTCACTCGGCAATTGATGGTAAGCAAAAATATTTATGGCAAAATTTCGCAAATTCCAATGGCTCACTTATCCATCGAACACCTGCTCATCATCAATTGCCAATTGAGATGAGCGCAGCTTGGATGACTGGAATGCTCAGCAATGAGGCAAATTATCGGTGGCGGTTTTTATGCGAGATCATGCGTACTAACTAAATTAGAAGAATTGGAAGCGCTGGGATTGGAGGTTACATGATTGATCAAAACGAAAAGAAAAGTGATCTTGAAATCGTTCAGGAACTGAAACAAGCGCACGATAGGATCGCGGCGGAGATCGGCAAAGTCATCATCGGTCAGCAGAGTATTATCGATCAGCTTTTGATCGGACTTTTATCGCGAGGGCATTGCCTACTGATCGGCGTTCCTGGCTTGGCCAAAACGTTGTTGATTAGTACACTGGCTCGGGTGCTCAATCTGAAATTTAGTCGCATCCAATTCACGCCAGACTTAATGCCATCGGACATCACTGGAACCGAATTGATCGAAGACGACCTGACCACTGGCCGTAAAGCGTTCAAATTTGTCCGAGGTCCAGTGTTCGCCAATATTGTTTTAGCTGATGAAATCAATCGTACGCCACCGAAAACCCAGGCCGCGCTACTGCAGGCCATGCAAGAACATGAGGTCTCAGCGGCTGGGGAAACTTATAAGCTGGACGAGCCATTTTTCGTGCTGGCGACCCAAAATCCAATTGAACAAGAAGGCACTTATCCCCTGCCTGAAGCCCAGCTCGATCGCTTCATGTTCAACTTGTGGGTCGATTATCCCTCGCCTGATGAAGAGGCCGAGATTGTCAAATCGACCACCAGCGCTTATCAGCCAGAACTGAGGGTCATATTAGATCGCGAAGAGATTCTGAAGCTGCAGGATTTGGTTCGGCGCGTACCAGTTTCAGATCATGTGGTGAACTACGCAGTGAAGCTGGTGAGCTATACACGACCGAACAATAATGGCGCTCCGCGTTATATTAAAGATTGGATCAGTTGGGGCGCAGGGCCTCGCGCGTCGCAATACCTTATCCTTGGAGCAAAAACCCGCTCCATTCTCGATGGCAGGCCGACACCAGATATTGCTGACGTTCGTGCCATGGCCAAACCGGTCTTACGCCATCGCCTAGTCACAAATTTCAATGCTGAAGCCGACAATGTCAGCACCGTCGAAATCATTGAGAAACTATTAGAGGATGTAACCGTCTAATGCCCATCGTCTCTCAAATTAAAAACGATTATAGAAAATATCTCGATCCCGAAGTGGTGGCGCGCATCAAAAATATGCAGCTGCGTGCCCGATTGGTAGTGGAGGGTTTTATTACCGGTTTGCATCGGAGTCCCTATCATGGCTTCAGCGTCGAATTCTCCGAATATCGTCAGTATATGCCAGGAGATGAAATTCGCCATATCGATTGGAAGGTCTATGGCAAAACCAATCGATTTTACATCAAGCAGTTTGAGGAGGAGACTAACCTCAAATGCTACCTGCTTCTCGACACATCTGGGTCTATGGGATATTCCTCCCAACAAATTTCCAAGCTCGATTACGCTGCCTCTTTAGCCGCGGCCCTGGCCTATCTGATGATCGAGCAGCGCGATGCGGTCGGCCTAATAAAGTTCGATCAGAAGATTTCCAAATACCTCCCGCCGCGATCGATCAAAAGTTACCTGCTCCAAATTCTAAAGGAACTGGCCAACATTCGTTGCAGCGAAACGACCGACGTAGCCAGCACCTTTCACGAAATGGCTGAACGGATCCATCGCCGCGGTTTGATTATTGTCTTGTCCGATCTTTATGACGAGCCAGAGTCGGTGATTTCCGGCCTCAAACATTTTCGGCACAAGAAGCATGAAGTCATCGTGTTCCACATTCTGGATCCGATGGAAATTAATTTCAATTTTAATCGCACCAGCCGCTTCAAAGATATGGAGTCGGGCGAAGAAATTGATACCCAGCCATGGCATATTCGGCCGGATTATCAGAAAAAAGTGAAACAGTTCATCGAAAACTACAAACGACAATGCCGGTTATCTCAAATTGATTACGTCCCATTAATCACATCTCAGCCATTTGACTTGGCATTAATGGAGTATCTCATCAAACGAAAGCGGATCGGTGGTTAGATCTTTTTTGCCCCGATCGTGACGTGAACAGATAATTTATGAAAATCTTCGTCATCTGGATTATTATCATCGGCGTGATCGTCGCTATTTATCTACGGCGACTTTATCGACGCTCAGCGCGCGGATTTCGCTTTCAAGTGAAACTGACGCTGGTCTTCTTCCTGTTGGTGCTTGTTCCAGCCATTCCCCTCACTTTTTTCATTAGCGATTTTTTGACCCGAGGAGTTCAACTGTTTCCGCTCCCAGGTACAGAGCATTCGCTGGCACAAGCATTGGACATCATCAAATATCAGCTTGAACAACGAGGCAAATCCTTTCTCATCGCTCATTCTGATGACAGCTTTATAACTGAGAATTTGCTCGAGAAATATGGGATGCTTTATTACGCCCAGGTTCAATGGATTGGGCACCCCCCCCAGCTCTTCAATCTGGTCGGGCCAGCCATTCATCATTATCAGCAGAGCCCTCTCAATCAGAAAAGCGAACAAATCTTCTCAATAGCGAGCGGCGAAATCAGCAGCAACCTCTATTTTTCGTCAAACCAAACGATATGCGAAGTCTATCAATTGGCCGATTCAGGAATGATTCGCGTGATTGCGTTTCCGGTGGACTCGATGGTGGTGGCGGCCAAAGAAAATATCACAGAATCGCTGCGGTTACACGATTCGTTGTCATTATTTAAGGAGACGCTCGTTGAAGGACAAATCATCTGGGGATTGGCGACGATATACATCATGATTTTGACGTTATTAGCCGTGTTCACGGCGAAACGGCTGTCTCAGGGAATTAGCCAGCCGATCCGCGCCTTGGTAGATGGGATGCAGCGTATTGCGGCTGGAGATCTCACGCATCAGGTCCACGCTCGTGCGAACGATGAAATCAAGTTCTTGATCGACGCCTTTAATCAGATGACGGTTGATTTAAAGAACAGTCAAACGAAATTAGTAGAGGCCGAACGGCTGGCTGCCTGGCAAGGGATTGCCCGACGCGTATCCCATGAAATCAAAAATATGCTGACACCGATTCAATTATCGTTGCGCCGACTTGCGGGACCGATCGATAGCGAAGCCCCATCGCCAAAAGATCGGGCTCTGGCAACGATCGATGAGGAACTCGCTTCCTTACATCGTTTGGCTGAAGCTTTTAGCGAATTCGCTCAGATGCCTCCAGCTCACCCCCAACTCGATGACATCAACGACATCATCGGTAATTTGGTCAAATTAATTGAAGGAGAACCAAATGGGATGCGGATCAAGCTATCGCTCGATGAAACTTGTCCGAAAATTCTTTTAGATCGCCAGCAAATTCGCCGCGCGCTCCACAATTTGATCAAGAACAGTATCGAAGCCAGCAAGGTCGGCAGTGAGATCATCATCGAAACCCATCACATCGCTGCTGGTGGCTATAGCGTTAAAATCGTAATCAAAGACCATGGAACGGGAATCCCACCCGAGATGCAAAACCGCATCTTTGAACCCTATTTCACCACTAAGCCGCGCGGCATGGGCTTAGGACTGTCGATTGTCAAGAGAATTATCGAAGACCATCATGGTCATATTGAAATCACCAGCATCCAAGGCCAAGGAACCGAGGTATCCGTTTATTTGCCTTAGTGGTCGATTTTCGATCGTTTTTCATTGAAAAAAATCCAATGATAGGCTTGGGTTCTATGTGTCCGCATTTTATTTTCTGGCCCCTCCAAAGTATTGAACCTGATCTAAAAAGCCCCGACTGCAAACCCGATTATTGAATGTCATGAAATAGATCAAATCTAAATCAGGCACTTCCGTTCCCGTCCAGTTTCCAAACTCCTTTTCCAAACGCTGATTCACGAAAATGTTATAGTTCTTTTTATAACAATCAAATGCCAAACGGATGTGATACCAGGTATTGTTTTTTATTTCGCAAATCGGCTGCCAATTATAATTTGCATCATAATACTGAAGCAGACCATTCCGAATCGACAATTGTGGACCCAATCGCTCATTTCGTGCTTGCTGGGAATACATTCTCAGACCTATTACATCATGCTCCGAGCTAATCATCCAACAAAATTCCAAAATTCCAACTGCTCGAGCGGGTAATCGGCTGGCAAGAAAACAGCTACCTAACTCTGTTGTGTCGATGAAACAGACGCTCTTGCCGCCTGAATTATAAGCAACCGAATCACTAATAAACAGCAACGCCCCAGATTTATTGATCGTCCATTTTTGAAGATCTGGATTCCCTCCAGCAGGATAGTTGTCAAAATTATCACCAAAAAGCTGCGTCGCCGATTCAGTCGTAAAATTCCATGTTGGGCCGTTGGCAATGGCGCCATAATGATCCTTTGCAATGATTTTCCAATAATATTTTGTGCTGAACTCCAAACCGCCCAATAAAAAAGAAGTATCTGGATAATTTGTAATTAATACCTGATTGGCCTCTTGCGATTTTCCCAGATAGATATCGTAACTCACTATACTGAAGCTATCTGGGTCTCCACCACGCCACCTCAAGAAACAGCCATCGAGAGCAACTCCAGTAGCTCCATTCCCTGGCTGCGGTTGGCTCGGTACACTGGGAGAATGGTTATTGTTAAACCTGGTTCGAAAATTCCAGATTTCACTGCGACTGCTATCTCCCTTTTGATTGCGTGCGACGATATACCAGTAGTATTGTGTGTTGTAGGCTAAAGATTGATATTGAAAGCTAGTATCAATCAATCCCGAAGCGATCAATTCCATTTTTGTCGTTGACACTCCCAAATAAACACTATAATGTAATTGATCCCTATTCATTAAATCGGCGTTGCTCCAGAGAAATGTCAAATTGATGGGAACATCGCTTGAATTATTTGTTGGATAAACAGGTTTCGGAACTCCGAGACTTCCATCATCCGGTTGATTTGGGACGTAGTTTTGGCAGTGCACGGCTACTAACATCAAAAGGAATATGGATAATACCGAATGAGCTCTCATTTGGGCACCTCGCTGCTATTCTCAGATCAACTTTTTCATGCTTCCAAATCATCCGAGGCAATTTCAGATCACTATGGACATCGCTTTTCAACCTCGAACGAAGTTTCCGCTCCCATTAGCTTGCAAATTCAATGCCCTTTATCCAAGCCTCATTTATTCAAATTATTTGTGATTTGCAGGTCTAAAATGTTAATAGCTCAAACCAAGGTTTAACATATCAGCGAAATCTTCCAACGCTTAAATTTAGAGGTAAATGATGATGATCAAAAAGAGGGGATAATTTTTTAAAATTTGGAAATTACTCAGGCAAGAAGATTAGAGAGAAAGAAAAATAAGATATATTAATCAAGCTAATAAATTGGGTCTCGCCCTTCGAATAGTTTCCACCTACCAGCTTATCAATGATTAGCGAAAGAGCGCTTTAATGCTGCCCCAAGTATATCGAGCACCTGAGATGGAGGGAGTTACCGCCACGATTTGTGAATAAACCGACTCTGAGTTGTCTTCATTAATAATGGTCAACCGGTAATAAAAAGTTCGATCCATTTCCGATTTAAATACAGTTTTATCCTCGTAGCTATAATCCTTTCGCGCTGTTGAGGTTCCGGCGCCCTTAACGAAAGCGATCTTTTTAAAGTCAGTCCTATTGAGGCTCCGATCAATCTGAAAGCCTTTACAATTGGTTTCGTTTAAGGTTGACCAATATAAAGTAACTTTTCCATGACCAGGCTCGCCGCGGAAATCGACGATCACTGCTGCAGCATAAAGCATAAGCCAACCGAAAACCGAGATGGCCGCTGAAAATGCAATAGATATGAATTTCGTTTTCATCTTTCCCCATTTTTATTTCATTCAAGGCATCTGCAAATTTTAATATAACCATTTATTTGAAAAAGTCAAGAAGATTTTTTTAAATTTTAAAATCATATTGACAAAAAAAGTAAAAATGAGTATATTCAGCCACCAAAGAATGTCAATCTGAGGGGGTAGATGGCCAAAACAATGAGAAATACTGCGCTTCGATCTGAACATTCCCTCGACCAGTATCTGCAAGAAATCAGTGAAGTCCCATTGCTTACCCATGAAGAGGAAATTGAGCTCGCCAGGCGTATCAAGCAAGGGGATGAGGCCTCATTGGAGAAACTGACCAAGGCCAACCTGCGCTTTGTGGTCAGTGTAGCCAAGCAGTACCAAAACCAGGGCCTTTCGCTGGGAGACCTGATCAACGAGGGAAACCTCGGACTCATCAAGGCCGCCAATCGCTTCGACGAAACGCGAGGATTCAAATTTATCTCTTATGCCGTCTGGTGGATCCGGCAATCGATTTTGCAGGCTTTGGCAGAACAATCGCGAATTGTGCGTCTTCCGCTGAACCGAGTGGGAACCATGAATAAAATCGGCAAAGCGTTCGGCGCTTTAGAGCAAGAATTTGAACGAGAGCCATCCCCAGAAGAAATCGCCGAGGTGTTGGATCTCAGTGATTTTGAAGTTTCAGAGACCATCCAAAAATCTAGTAAGCATCTTTCGCTGGACGCCCCGTTCAGCGAAGAGGAAGAGAATAGCTTGCTCGATATCTTGGAAAATCAAGATCAGCCTGCTCCAGACAACACACTCATGAAAGAATCGCTTAAAATAGAGCTCGAACGAGCCCTCTCAACCCTGAACCCCAGAGAGGCAGAAGTGGTTCGACTCTATTTTGGATTGGGGCTTGAAACACCATTAACCTTGGAAGAAATCGGAGAAAAATTTCAACTGACACGAGAAAGAGTACGCCAAATTAAAGAAAAGGCATTGCGCCGATTGCGTCATGTCTCACGAAGCAAGCCCTTGCGAGGTTTTCTTGGCTAAGGATCTTCTCTTTTTTAATCGATCACTTCGCTCTTTTTCAGCTTTAATCTAACCACTGGACTATTCAGTTTCTTTCTTGAGAGTCCACTGCTCATTTTGCCGAACATTACTCAGGACTCGCGATGATCTAATGTCCCTTGCAAAACAATCCGATATTCTCCAGTTGTCCGATTGAAACCTGCTACTATTGCACGATACTTTCCAGAGCTATCTAAAATCGATTTCAATTGTCGTTTTAATGACGAATGCGAGAGCTTCGCATTTTTGATGACTTCCAAATCGCGAACATCAACCTTCATTATGAATTCACCTCATGAGATTATTTCACAGAAACGATCTTAGTGAAAATTGCGTTTTCAAAAGCATCTTATTTTTTGAAATTAATCTTTAATGACGAAAGGATATTATGGATATTAAAGCATCCGCACTCAGTTTTGACAACAGGTTCTCTGATCTTTCAATTTCCCGTAAAGTGTGATTTGATAATGTCCAGTAACGAGATCCAGATTGATCTCATCGATTGTGCATTTTTCAGTGGTTCGCAAAATATTTTTGATCTTTTGTTTAAGTATGATCGAGGAAGGGGGTAAATATTCGATCCATTCAAAATCCTGGGTATTAAATTTGTTCATAGGAAATCTTAGACTCCTTTCGCTGGTCAATTTTAAATCACTAATTGATTTTATCTTGATTTTTGCAATAATTATGCCATTGAATTACCATTTTGCAACTGATAAGAAAACCCTAAATAGCAAAAATTGAAGTATTCATTGCTTAGGCAAAATTATCCCATAACGCATATTTTTTGCTTGACATTTAGCGGAATATTTGATAACTTAATCTGAAAAAAATTTATGGAGGAAACGGACAATGAAAATTATCAAAATATTCACCAGTTCATTAATGGTCGCGCTATTCATCTGGGGATCGGCACCAGTGTTCAGCCAACCCATGTCGGTCACGACACTCAAAGCAGGATTTTTTAATCCAAAAGCGAGCAAAGCAGGCTTTATTTTCGGAGGAAGCTATACCTGGGCCGTGGACCAGTCCGTAGATGTTGGCATTGCGGTGGATTATTTCAGAAAAAATCATTCAGAAGATTCCACTATCGTCCAAGGGGATGAAACGCTACGAATCAAATATGTTGATTTAACAACGAATATCCTTCCAATATACGGAATCATCAATATTAAATTCCCAGCTGGCATTGGCATGGATTATTTCATCAGTGGCGGAGTGGGCTACGAAATGTTATTTCGCAAAGAACAGACCTATGGTCCTAACAGTAGCAAAAATTCTCGGTATTACAGCGGTTTTAAGTGGCTGATATCCGCAGGACTCATGTATCGAATCGGTTATCGCTCCTCATTTATTGCTGAAGCATTCTATGATGGGACGATTGTAAGCCGTGAAAAGAAAGACGAACCCACAGGTCTGGCTAGATATGAGGTCGATCTCTCTGGATTTGGAATCCGCGCTGGAATTCGGATGGGATTTCAATAAAATTTCTTGCGAGGCTTGTGTTGAGGTAGCGGTTAATTAACATCCTATCTGCATACCTTTCCATTTAGCGACTTAACTCTTTGTGACATTAAGTGATCTGCAAGCGAAACGATGAATTATTATCAACAAGGACAAATCTCATTCAGGCCAGGCGGAGTTTATTTTACCCCAGCGGTCCGGATCTTGATGATTTCGAATACAGTTATTTTTTTGATTCAAAGCATAGTGGGAAGATGGATCATCGACTGGTTTGGATTGCATCCCTCCGAGGTGTTTGCCCAGTTGCATTTATGGCAATTTGTAACTTACTTATTTCTTCACGGCGATTTTATTCATCTTCTGCTCAATATGTTTATTCTTTGGATGATTGGGGGCGAAGTGGAGCGAAGATGGGGCCTAAAAGAATTTTTCAAGTACTATTTTATTTGTGGTGTTGGAGCTGGCTTTTTTCACCTGATATTTAATTATAATTCGTCTGTTCCAGTTGTCGGTGCTTCGGGTGCCATCTACGGTATTTTGGTGGCCTTCGCGATGATTTATCCCGATCGCATGATGATCCTCTTCCCTTTTCCTGTTCCGCTTAAAGCAAAATACTTAGCGATGATTTTCGTTTTGATAGAAATCACCTTTGGCCTACTTGGACAAAGCGGGGTCGCCCATTTTGCACACCTTGGTGGGATGCTCGTGGGCTTCTTATATCTGAAATTCGGTTGGAAAATTGCTCTATCCTGGGCTGATTATATTCAAAAGAGACGACTAAATCAAGAACTGCGCCATAGAATGCAAAAGCAGCAGAAGATCTTGAAACTTAGAGCTGAAGTCGATTCGATTCTTGATAAAATTAACGAAGTCGGATATGATAACTTAACTGAGAAAGAGAAGAAACTTTTAAAAGAAGCCAGCATTTCTCTTGCTCATGAAACCGATAATTTTGAGTTTTGATGAGTAGACCAATGCTTGATCATCTTTTCCTCAAAATGCTCTTGTTCATTACTCTCTTATTGTTCTTTATTACCGTTGTCTTTGGACAGACATTTGTGGCGCAACTTACAACTGACCCCTATGCTCCCAATAAAATCAAAACGTTTACCAACAACAATCTGCAATATTTATCAGCCAATGACTTGGCACGGCTTCTCAATGCACAAAGCCATTTTGATGTTCAAAGTGGCAAATTCATTGTTCAGATTCAAAATCGCGTTCTAAAACTATGTGCCTTTAGTCCCTTTGTTCAATTGGACCAGAAAATCTATCAACTACCAGCCGAAATCGAATTGATCGACCAGAATTTTTATGCGCCACTCCCCTATTTCATCGAACTTTTTGATCAATTATTTCCTAATCGAATCCGCTATAATCAACTAAACAGCGAACTTGAGATCAACCCTTTTAATGCCATAAATATCACCCAAATAACCATCGAAGAGAAAGCGAACGGAACATTAGTGTCCATTATGACCACGAGGCGCTTTTCGGAATCGGAGCTCAGCTTGAGAAGCGGACCGAATTTCATATATTTGGATATTTATGGAGGGAGAGTTGATTCTCTGGCGCTTTACGGAAAGTACAAAACTGGGTTGATCGCCGAGATCATCCCCAGCCAGGTGACGAATGAGTTAGCTCAAATCGGTTTTCGGCTGCGCCAAGACATTATCGAAAAAAGCCTATTGTTACAAAATCCGAATCAAATTCTAATATCGCTAAAGACAAAGGTAGAACTGCCAAAAAATTCCAACAAAAATATTGATGTAGAAAAACGCAAATGGCTAATCGATCGAATTGTTATCGATCCAGGTCACGGCGGCAGAGACCCAGGCGCTATAGGCAAATTGGGGACAAAGGAAAAAGACGTGGTTCTGGGGATCGCCCATCATCTCAAGGAGCTGCTAGAGGAGAATCTCGGAGTTGAAGTATTAATGACCCGCGAGGATGATCGTTTTGTTCCGTTAAATCAGCGCACGGAATTTGCGAATCGTCATCAAGCAAAATTATTCATTAGTATCCACGCCAATTCGAATCGGAATCGAAGGATCAATGGGGTAAGCACGTATTTCTTAGGACCTGAAAACACCGAAGAAGCAAGAGAAGTTGCAAGTCTTGAAAATTCCGTCATTAGTTTAGAGACCGAAAGCAAATATGCCGACCTATCCCAGGAAAAATACATTTTATCAGCAATCGCTCAAAATGTATATAATATAGAAAGTCAGGATTTGGCCGCTATTGTTCAACGCGAAATTTCCCGGGAATGCAATCTTCAAGACCTTGGAGTAAAGCAGGCAGGATTTTATGTATTATGGGGAGCTTCGATGCCAAATATCCTGATTGAAACCGCTTTTATTTCAAATCCGGATGAAGAAAAACTGCTTCGAAGCAAATCCTTTCAAAAAAAGCAAGCACTTGCTATCTATCGTAGCATTAAGCAATTCAAGGAACGATATGAATCGCAGATATAAAAAAGCCCCCAGTTTTCACCAGGGGCTTCGGAGGGAGGAAAAAATGAGATGTTACAGAAATCTATAGCCTGTTCCGTGAATTGTCTCGATATACTGTGAGGGGTATTTGTACTCGCCCAATTTCTCTCTGAGTCGCTTAATATGAACATCAACCGTACGGTTGGTGACGTATACTTTGCGGCCCCATACTTTCTCTAAAATTTCCTTCCGTGAGAATACATTTTCACGCCGCGAAGCCAGAAGATAAAGGAGCTTAAACTGAATATATGTTAAATCGATAGGCTTCCCAGACTTTTTCACTTTATGCTCATCCAGGTCGATTTCAATATCTTTCACTTTAATTTTCTTGCTTTCGCTTCGTTCCACACGCTCGATAATCGCTTTCATCCGAGCCACAGTAGATTTGGAGCTAAAAGGCTTTATAATGTAATCATCTGCTCCGACTTGATATGCACGGACCACCTGATTTTCATCATTGTTGCTGGAAATAATAATGAGGGCCGTTTTTCTCGTATCGAAATCGTCTTTTAGATTTTTATAAATTTCCCAGACTTCATCACCGAAACTATCTTGATCAACCAGCAGAGCTTTCGGTTTTTCGGATAACACTAATTCCTGAACTTTCCCCAGATCGCTTGTTCGAATTGTAACGAAGCCCTCTTCCTCGATGCTCTTGGTTATGGAATCGGGGTTGCCGTTCCTTGCGTCTAAAATCAATACTTTTCCCTTATCCATTTAATTTTCCTCTTTTAACTTATGGTTCAATTTGACGAAGCGTGAGTTTAGTGAATTATCTCCTCAGATGTAAATAGCCACCTCGCATCGAGATATGATGCAGTGCTTGACTCCAAAACCCTTCACCCCAACCATCAACATCCTGGATTAGAGCTGTGAAACCCGATCTCAATGCGAGGTGGAAGCTTTGAATAAAATAATCAATCGATAGAACAAACATCATTTATTAAACTACGCTATTTATTTTTGCAAAGATTATGCCATATGTATTATCGAATTGGCACCAATGTTAGCCCTTAAATAATTTTTGGGAAGTATATAGTTAACTCTCTATATTTTATACAATTTTTGCTTGTTTTATTAACCCCAAAATAATCTGAATCACTGCTACGTCATGCCAAATACTGGCTGATTTCAAACAACAGAAAAGATATTGATGAACGGAAATCAGTCAATAAAATTAAACAAGAATGATAACTATTCGATTACCTTCCAGCAATAGGCATTTCGCAATTTTTATAACCGATAGCAAACGCTTCGGCTCAATATCATTCTTAAATAAAGCATTGTATTTTAATTTAGCAAATATGAAATTTAATATAACTCCTTGAAATTGTATCAAAATTATGCGCTGTTCTGGACTGAAACAATAAAATTCGGCCTTGAATATTTTATTCTTAACATTCATTGCAATTCGTAAAAGTGAGCTAAACTTACTCAACTAATCGGTTCCGATTCAATCTGCTAAGACGTAAAGGGCAGGAATTTAAGACATGAATTCTGATCTAATGCGCTGACTCAACCAATGGGTGTTTTACTTATGCAGTAATAAGATAGGATTTATCACGAAACGTTAACATGATGCGTATCACAAAAATCAAAGCTTAGAAGAATTTTTATTTTAAGGTGTTCAACAGCTCATTTCCCTTTCAAAATGATCCGCATCGTCGTTCCTTCTCCGATCTTAGTATCTTTGATTAAAAGTTTGCCACCATGATACTCAACGATTATTCGCCTGGCCAAATTTAGGCCAAGTCCCCAACCACGTTTTTTGGTGCTAAAACCGGGTCTAAAAACTAACCGACGATTCTTGGGACTGATCCCTTTTCCATTATCGCTGATATCGATGAAAATATCATCTCCCCTTTCTGTTAACCTACCGATCGAAATTTTAATCATTCCGGTCTCCTTTTCAATTGCGTCAAGTGAGTTCTTCAACAAATTTTCGATCACCCATTCGAACAAATCGCGATTAACTCGAACTGGAGGCACAGATTCATATTGTTCAATGATATTGATCTTTTTTCCCATGTGAGGCAAGCGACGCTGAAAATATTGAATCGTGTCTTTGATAATCGGAATAATGTCCTGTCGTTTCAAGTCCGCTTGAGAGCCGATCTGTGAAAATCGATTAGCCACCTTATTAAGGCGATTAACATCATTTTCCATGTCCAAGAGCACTTGATGAAATTTTTTCGGAGATTGAGTACTTTTCATCAGCTCCAGCCAGCCCATCAGCGAGGAGAGAGGTGTCCCAAGCTGATGAGCTGTCTCTTTGGCCATTCCAACCCAAATGGATTGTTCTTCGTTGCTTTTTATGCTGCGAAAACCTAAAAATGCAACCAATAAAAATAACCCGAAAACACCTATCTCGATATATGGTAACCAAATCAACCGGGTGATCAAATTTGAATCACCGTAATAGAGAAATTGTTTGAGCAAAATTTGGCCAGTTTGCTCATCACGATAAATGATCGGCACTGGCTCAAGCTCCTTTTCCAAATTGGCCACCATTTTCCTCACTTTAGCGATAGCCTCTGGGGATTTGTCATTCGGCTCAACTGAAATATTTTCCCAATAGAGCGGATTTTTATTTTCGTCTGTATTGATGATCGGAAAGTTGGTTTTTTGAATAATGTTCTCAAATAAAAAATTGATATTGGTTGAATCATTTTCAGCCGCAGCGCGAGAATGGATTTGAGCATAAAATTCTAAAATGGTGCGCGATTGTTCTCTTAAACTGTGAACGATCGTTTGAGAATAATAGAGTAACACTAAAATTAAAATAATGGCCAGCGTAAATAAAATCATATTGAACTTATCTGAAAAACGATAGAACAGCTTTTTCATTTTGACCACCTCGAATTCGGAATTGAAATTGTTATCTGAAAAACGATAAAGCTCTATTTCCTTACGCCATGCCGAATTGAATAGACCAATAGTGCGATCAAAACCATTAGAGTAATAATACTGACCATTAAGCCGATTTTGAAAGAGGCAGGTCGAAATACAAACTCAATATTATGATCCCCTGGTTGGAGAAAAATCGATCTTAATATATAATTCGTCTTGTAGATTTTAGTTTCCTCGCCATCGACGTAGGCCTTCCAGCCCGCTGGATAGTATACTTCTGAGAGAACCAAAAGGGCTGGGGACTTCACTGAAGCCTTCATTTTAATGTCATGAATATCATAATGGGTGATTTGAACTTCATTCTCAGGATTTGGGGAAATTTCAAACTCGGCTTTTTCTTCAAGAATTGCGGTTCGAGCTGGATCGAACCGTCCCGATGCCATATATCCAAAAATCTCATTTTTATCTTTTAAGGTGACGATATCGCCCACAAAAAATGCCCGGGGCAAGGCACTTTTATTCTCGTAGACCAAAGCGTTTGCCTGCTCAACAAGTTGATATGATTCGTTAGAGATTGGGAACATTGTGATCAGATATTTCACATTTAGCATCCTTAAGAACGCTTGATGCCGATGAAAAAGATCCCAAGGGATTTCCTCTTCAGACCGCTGCTGAATAACACTTTGGCCTTTTTCATTAATCCTTTGTTGATAAAAATTGAAAAAGAACGAAGCAGGAAATGGCACCCTTTGCCATTGCATTTGTTCCAGCGCTTCTTGATAGATTTTTAGCTTGGCCGCATGATAACCGAGAATGTTTTGAATTTTAAAATACATGTACCAATTATCGGGCTTCTCGCCGCGCTGTCCGATATTAACTGGTAAAATCCGAAACGGCTTGGGCTGATTTTCAAGAAAACGTACCACATCATCCTTTTGAAAATAGTCCTGCTCTTCCACCTCTGGCTGCGGCTTGATGATTTTGAAATCCACCAGCCACAAATCAACGATAAGCAGGAAGATGATGCCGATGGCCATCAACCCTGTGTTTAATTTTTTATTCAAATAATACAAAACCAGAAAACCGCTAGCGCCCAGGATGATCAGCATGATCACCGAATCCCGCAAGGTCATTTGATAGGCAAACTGCTGCGCTGAAGCATTGCCGACTTTGCCTGAGCCTGCAATCCAGTTCAGAATCGTGCCTTTGCCCAAAATTACGAACAGCATGATCAAAATCGCCACGCCGCCGAATACATAAAAATAGCGCTGGATGGCCTGGGTCTTTCTGGCTAATAATTTCGGATCGGTCGAGTCCTTTAATTGAATTAGAAAATGAAGACCGAATCCAGCCATGATGACCACAGCGATATCCAGAATGATGTGGATCATGCTGGGAACCCGAAATTTATTGAAGTAGGGCAGAAATTTGAACATGGGACCGTAGAGGATCGGGAGATGGCTGCCAAACGAGACGATGAGAGCGAACAGTGCCACGATGGCGAAGAAGATCACGTAGCGGTCCCGACGAATCACCAACGCCAATCCCGCCAGGAACAGTACCACGATGCCCATATACAGCGGGTAATCGGTGAACGGCATTTTGCCCCAATAGGTCTCGCCACCGAAGCCGAAAAACGACGGAACGATGAAGGTGATCATCTCAGCAGGAGAGAATGACCAATTCGATGCATATTTGTAGTCCAGCCCCTCGGTGATGCCGCCGCCACGGATAGAGTAGTGGGAATATTCGTAGACCGAAAGATAGAGCACGGACGACAGCATCAATCCCGCCAGGACGGCTGCCGCCAACAGCGCCCCCGATTTCAAAATCGGCAGCGGCTTTCTATTTTCTTTATATTCCAGGATGGCCTGAAAAATAAAATAGATGCCGATCATCAAATAGGTGTAGTAACAAACCTGAATGTGGGCCCGCAGCAGTTGGAAGCCAATGACCAGCGCTGTGATCGCAAAATAAAACAGATTTTTCTTTTCGAGTAGTTGCTTCACCGACCAGAAGATGAGGGGGATCAGGACCACGGAATAGAATTTGGTGTTATGGCCGAAGGCGGTGAAGGCGATGAACTGCGGCAGGAAAGTGACCGCAATGGCCGAAAACAGACAGGCGTAGCGATTGAGGTTCAGCGACTTCAAAAGAAAATAGGTCAGAAATCCCAATAAAACATAATTCAGAATGATTACCATGAACGGCGTCAGTGGGATGATCTGGCTGATGCCCAGGAGGATATAATTGACGATGGTATCGACGATGTTAATCAGCGGCGCTGTGAGGCTGCCCAACGATGGCATGCCCGAAAAGATGTACGGATTCCAGAGGGGATAGATGCCTCGATTCAATGCATCATTGATAAATGGTTTAAAACTTCGGGAATTAAGGGCGTCGGGCGCTAACAGGGTTTTCCCCTCAAATACGACCTGGTAATAGAAAATGAGCAATAGGATGAACAAAATGATTGCCGTGGCCCAATTGGGATGGCGGGTGAAGAAGCTCTCCTTCGGTTGTTTGGGAGCGGTTTTGACAGCAGCAAATTTTTTGGATTTCTTCTTGGCCA